>JADGED010000088.1:9104-9373 GCA_016744555.1 Desulfuromonadaceae bacterium | reverse complement strand
CGATTCTACCGTATGCCCAGCCCCAGCAGAAACTGCTGGCAAGCCGCAGCAGACCTGATTTTTCGGAATGATGACATTGACGCCGATAAACTTTAGCGCCTTTAGTAATGCTTCACCGGTTTCGGGGTACATATAGTTGATGCCACAGCCGGTAAAAAATAGGACGGTGGGCATCTCTGGATTTCCAGCAATGGTCTCTTCGCAACGCTCACGAAAAGGCTTTGCTGTTATTGGCGGCAAGGTGCGGTCGGCAGTGATAAATGGTGCCG
>JADGED010000088.1:4318-9094 GCA_016744555.1 Desulfuromonadaceae bacterium | reverse complement strand
GTTCCTACCCCTTTGCCAAATGTTGATAGCCCTTTGCGGTCGGCAATCTCACGCCTAGTGGCGGCAACAATATCTTCGGTATGAACTTTGTTGGGGCATTGGGAATAGCAGCTGCCACAGAGGAGGCATTGGGACATATCAAGGAGGAATTTCTCCTCTAAACCAACTTCACCTTTGAGGAGGGAATCGGCGAGGGCAATTTTCCCTCTGGCTACCCTGCCCTCATGTTTTTCTGCTGTAAAGGCGGGGCAATGGGCACGACAAGCGCCACATTTAACACAACGATCAATTTCATCTTGAAAATCTGCTAAAGATTTAAGCTTAGCCATCTATTCGCCTTCCATATCAAGCCGGAAAAAATCTCTCATTTTTACCTTCTTGTCGGTACTCATAAGTGTTGGCGCTGTTCCAGGGGCAAATACTTCAAAATAGGCATCTTTGTGATCTGCAGCCAGTAACAGGCCATTCTTTTTGTCAATTGGGTGAAATTCTATGCTGTCTGGAACTTCAAAGTTTTGTAGCGGGTATTGTTGTGCAGCTGCTTTCATGAAATTAACCCACGCTGGTGCAGCAGCTCTTGACCCGGTTTCGCTTTTCCCTAGCGGTCGCTCTTGGTCGTACCCAACCCAGGAAACACAGGCGAGCTGAGGGATATAGCCAACATACCACGCATCTTTTAGGTCGTTAGTGGTACCGGTCTTACCAGCTGATGGTCGATTGATAGCTTTGGCGCGCCAACCACTACCCTCACGGACGACGCTTTCCAATACATTGGTAATTAAATATGCCGTTTCTGGTGAAATTACTCGCCGTGGTGGTTTTCTGATCAAGTGTTGATCTTCGGCCATGCCGTTAGCAAAGTCGGCAGGATCAATTGATTCTAGAATTCGGCCATTGCGGTCACGGATACGAGTAATATAGGTTGGTGGAATCAGGATGCCACCATTGGCAAAAACGGTATATGCGGTCAACATATCTAGCGGCGCAACAGCGGTAGAGCCTAAAGCCATAGAGAGATCACGTTGTAGTGGCGCTTCTAGGCCGAGCCTTGCTGCATAGTTGGCAGCGTAATTAACCCCGATATCGGCAAGTATTTTGATGGTTACAACATTGCGAGAGTGGGCTAATGCGTAACGAAAGCGGGTTGGTCCATAAAACTTTTCTTCGTAGTTTTTTGGCTTCCACTCTTTTATTTCACCGGTGTTTTCGGAAACATTTTCATAGATCAGTGGCGTGTCGTCAATAATTGATGCTGGGGTGTAACCACGGTCGAGCGCAGCAGCATAAATAAGGGGCTTGATTGCTGAGCCAGGGAGACGCTTAGCTTGAATTGCCCGATTAAATTGACTCTCTTTAAAATCAAACCCACCGACGATTGCTTTAACTTGTCCGGTAAATGGATCGACGGCGACCAGTGCCCCTTGTGCTAGTGGGTACTGCTCTAGACTTAAGGTAATTCCTTTCTCGTCAAGAGTTTGTACTTTTACCTCAATCAAAGAGCCAACCGGGAAGCGGGTAACCTTTTCTTCGCCGATATTACCTAACGGAACGTCTTCTGCAGCAACAACCTCAATTGGAGCTGCCCACTTTGCCGTTTTAATCTCAATTGTTGCAGTATCTGCCCCAATTTTACACAGTAATAAATCATCCTCTTGACCGATGACAATTGCTTTAGAGTAGCTCCCAACAGCAAGTGGTTCCGTTGTAAATAGCTCAACTTGCTCAGCTAAAAACGCTTCGCTTGCTGCTTGGTCGAGGACTTCAGTTGCACCACGGTAGCCTTGGCGTTTGTCGTGGTCACGTAAGTTATTTTGTACCGCTTGCTGGGCAAATTGTTGCATTTCCAGATTGATACTAGTTTCTACTTGCAGACCACCGGTATATAAAACTTCTTTACCAAAGCGTTCTTCTAGATACCGGCGCACTTGCTCGTTGAAGTATGCCGTTACCTCGAGGAGGTTATTCAGACGAGGTTTGATTTCTACCTCTTCAATCGCGGCAGCATCATATTCCGCAGCAGTGATGTAACCCTCTTTTACCATCCGGCCAAGAACATACTTTTGCCGTTTCATCGCCCGTTCATAGTGACGATAAGGAGAATAGCGACTAGGAGCTTGCGGTAACCCAGCGAGGATAGCAGATTCTGCTAAGGTTAATTCTTCGACATTTTTATCAAAATAGTTTTCCGATGCCGCCTCAACCCCATAGGCACGATGGCCCAAATAAATTTGGTTGAGATATAGATAAAGGATCTCCTGCTTGGTTAGGGCTTTTTCCATCCGCCATGCTAGGATCGCTTCTTTAAATTTACGGGTAAAAGTTCGTTCGGAAGTTAATAGTAGTTTTTTAGCCACCTGTTGGGTAATGGTACTGCCACCCTGAGCAATGCCGCCTGCTTTAACATTTTTTAGTGCTGCCCGTAAAATCGAAACAAAATCTATCCCTTGATGCTTAAAAAAACTAGCATCTTCTGAGGCAACAAATGCTTGCACTAATGTTTTTGGGATTTTGTCATAGGGGACCAATATCCGTCGTTCGCGCGAGTATTCGGCAATTATTTCATCGTTATCAGCATAAATACGGGTAATAAGCGGCGGTTGATAGTCGGATAGGGTTTCGACTCGTGGTAACGTAGATGAAACGTAAAAGTAGGCACCAACTAATAAAGCCGCACCAAGCAATGGAGCAGCAATAAGGCAAAATAAAATAGATTTTAAAAAGGCTTTCATTTTATGCTAAGACTTGAAAAAAAAGGGGTTGACGTAACTCTGGCATTTATAGCACGCAGAGCCACAAATGGGCAATAGTTTGGGGCATGCGGCAGAAGGAATTGATAATATGAAAAAAGCGGTAGTTCTTTATAGTGGTGGCCTCGACTCCACAACTTGCATGGCAATTGCTCGTGAACAGGGGTTTGAGCCATATGCTTTAAGCTTTGCCTATGGCCAGCGTCATACAATTGAGCTTGATAAGGCGCGTGAATATGCCCCTTTAATTGGTGCCGTTGACCATATGGTGGTTGATATTGACCTGCGTAAAATGGGTGGTAGTGCTTTGACTGCTGATATTGAAGTGCCCAAAGATGGTGTTGTCGCCGGAGAAATACCTATTACTTATGTTCCAGCGCGCAATACTATTTTCCTCTCCTTTGCCCTTGGCTGGGCTGAAGTTCTTGGCGCTGCAGATATTTTTATCGGAGTTAATGCTCTAGATTATTCTGGCTACCCAGATTGCCGACCCGAATTTATTCAAGCTTTTACCGAATTGGCTAACGTGGCCACCAAGGCGGGGGTCGAAGGGAACCCTTACCATATCCATGCGCCGTTACTTAATTTGAGCAAAGGTGAAATTGTGCAACAGGGGGTGGCGCTAGGGGTCGATTATGGGTTGACCCACTCTTGCTATGATCCGACTGCAGATGGAACCTCGTGCGGTAGCTGTGACTCTTGCCGGTTACGGTTGCAAGGGTTTGCCGAGGCTGGACTAAAAGATCCTGTCCCCTATGCTAAAGGATAATTAAAGTGTCTATCTCATCAATGCCAGATATGCAGCAAAGCCGTGATACCCGCAATATTGCGATTGATAAAGTCGGCATAAAAGATATCCGTTATCCGATTGTGGTGCAGGATAAATACAACGAGCGCCAACACACGGTAGCTCGAGTTAATATGTATGTCGATTTACCCGAGCAGTTCAAGGGTACCCACATGAGCCGTTTTATTGAGGTTTTAAATCTCTATCACGGGGAAATAAGCATCGAAAATATTGAAGTAATTTTAGCTGAAATGAAAACTCGATTGGGGGCCAGTAGTGCCCATTTAGAGTTGTCTTTTCCCTATTTTATTAAGAAGCAAGCACCGGTCTCTGGGGCTACTAGCTTACTTGAATATCGTTGCCGGATGATCGGTTCAATGGATGAAACTTTCAAGTTCTCACTGGAAGTAGAAGTGCCGGTTACATCTTTATGTCCTTGTTCAAAAGAGATAAGTGATCGTGGTGCCCATAATCAACGTAGCAACGTAACTGTGCATATCTCTTATGTGGGGCATGTGTGGATTGAAGACCTTATCCAATGGGTTGAGTCTTGTGCTAGTTGTCCTGTTTATTCGTTGCTGAAACGTGAGGATGAAAAGGCGGTAACCGAGCAAGCATATGATAATCCGATGTTTGTAGAAGACATGGTGAGGTCGGTGACCGAGAAGTTGCGTAGCGTTGAGCAGATCCGTAAATTTAAGGTTCAATGTGAAAATTTTGAGTCAATCCACAATCACTCTGCCTATGCCATGATTGAGGGGCAAAACGGCTAACCTGTGGATAACTCTGTGGGTAAAGTGGATAACTACTCGTGGATAGGTAGTAAAAACGGGACAAAAAGAGATATTTGTGGGGTTTTCTTGACTTGTTTAGTTGGCTACCCGATAATCTTGCGGATAATATATACTTCACTATCGCACTTTGTTGTTGACTGTTTCGTTAGGGTTAAACGTGGATTTAATTTCTAAAAAGGAGAAAGCTGTTGCTTGATCTGGTATTTAATGCTGGCCCAGTTGTTAAGCTGGTTCTGCTGGTTCTAGTTTATTTTTCGCTGGTATCATGGGCGATTATCTTTTACAAGTTTTCGGTAATTCAAAAAGCGATCAAAGAGTCAGATCGATTTCTCGATTTTTTCTGGGAAAAAAAACGCTTTGATGCCGTTGGCCAAGGGTTGAAGGAGTTTAGTAATTCTCCAATTGCCAACTTGTTTCGTGAAGGTTATCACGAACTGTTGCAGCTGCA
>JADGED010000088.1:0-4308 GCA_016744555.1 Desulfuromonadaceae bacterium | reverse complement strand
CTGCAAAAGAGATCGGCTGATGCCGTTGAGCCAGGTGATTTCTCTCAACGGATGGATACCACCGAAATGGTGAGCAGGGCACTACGCCGGGCAACAACACAGGAAACCCAGCGGTTGGAAAAGTACCTAACTTTTTTGGCGACTACCGGATCTACTGCGCCGTTTATTGGTTTGTTTGGTACTGTTTGGGGAATTATGGATGCCTTCCACGGCATTGGTACCACCGGCAGTGCTTCTTTAGCTGTTGTTGCTCCCGGTATTTCTGAAGCGTTGATTGCAACTGCAATCGGTTTGGCTGCCGCTATCCCTGCGGTTATGGGTTATAACCACTTTCTCAACAAGGTTAATGTTTTAATTGGGGAGATGGACAATTATAGCCAAGAATTTTTAAATATTGTTGAGCGCATGGAGCGTAAGTAGATGGAGATTGGACGTCCAGCCAGTGGTCGACGCAGCAGCATGTCACAGATCAATGTGACACCGTTTGTTGACGTTATGCTGGTGTTGCTAATCATCTTTATGGTTACCGCCCCGATGCTTGATCAAGGGGTTGAAGTAAACCTCCCCGAGGTTGCTGATGCGCCGGGTTTGCCACTAGATCAAGAGCCGTTGGTTGTGACTCTGACGAAAAATGGCAACATATCTATCGGTCAGACGCAGATCAAGCAAATATCTAAGCTAGGCCCAGTGATTCAACAGGCTTTAAAGGGGAAACCAGATCGTGAAGTTTTTCTTGAAGCTGACGACAAGGTCTCTTATGGGCAAGTGGTCAAGATTATGGCAGCAGTGAAACAAGCTGGGGTAGAAAAGCTTGGTATGGTTACCCGCCTGCCTGAGGAATAGCAAGCTTCGATGGAATCTTCCCGTAAACAACGTTGGCAGCAGCTTATATCGATGATTGAGCCAGGTTTCAAGCGGATGCTAGTGATATCCGTTGCCCTCCACTTGTTGGTGCCGATATTGTATTACACCCCCCTTTTCCCCCAAGCTAAAATTGATAAACCACCAGTTTATCGGGTTAATCTGGTTAATAAAATAGTCGAAAATCCACAGGCTGGCCGTCCTGAAGCTGTGGTGGTAAAAAAGAAACCAAAAGTTAAACCCAAACCCAAGGTGAAGCCGAAAGTAAAGGTGAAGCCTAAACCAAAGTTAAAGCCCAAGGTGAAGCCAAAAGTCAAACCAAAGCCGGTTCCAGTAAAAGCAAAACCAGTAGTATCGCAGGTACAAAAAAACAAGCAATTGTCGACGATAGAAAAAATGAAAGCCAAGCTCGAGCGTGAAGCTGCAGCGGAAGCACAAAAACAAAAAATAGAGGCGTTAAAAGCTGCTCTGGCAGCCGATAGTAAAATTGATTCACCGGTTAAGGATGCACCGGTTGGGATGCTAGATGGTACAGGTGATGAGGCCGGTATTAGTGCAATTGCGGCAGTGCGCGAATTTATCCAGCAGCAATGGAGCTTTTCTGAATATCAAGCCTTTGGTTCTCCTGAGGCCGAAGTTAAGCTGGTTTATAATCAAGTCGGTACTATGCTCCATTATACTTTTGTAACTAAGTCGGGGAATGATCAATTCGATAAATCGTTAATTCGGGCAATTGTTAAGTCGAAACAATTACCACAGGACTTACCTCGGGCTATGGATTTTGAAATTATTTTTAATTTGAAAGATATGTTGGATCAATAATGAAATATTTTAAGGCTTTTATTGTTTGTATTGCTTTACTAGGTTGGTTTTCTAATGTTGCTTCTGCTGCACGCATTGAAATCAGTGCCCCGGGAGAAAAAACCATCCCGCTAGCTATAACTCGCTTGCTTCCAATGCCGGGAACAACTGTCAGCTCGGCAGTCGCAGTAGAGTTCCAGCAGGTGCTTTTATCTGACTTAGAGCTATCTGGATTGTTCGATATGGTTGATTCTGCGGCCTTCTTGAGTGACGCCAACAAGCTTGGTTTACGTAGTAATGAGATCGATTTTTACCAATGGCGATTGCTTGCTACAGATGCATTGATCAAGGGTGGTTACAAAATAGATTCTGGGAGGTTGACGGTAGAATTACGCTTGTTTGATGTAGTTACTCGGCGTCTCCTCTCTGGTCGGCGTTATGTCGGTAAATTGACCGATGTGCGTAAAATAGCGCATAAGTTTGCCGACCAAATAATGCTTAGTTTAACTGGAGAAAAAGGGCCATTTGCTACCAAAATAGCTTATATCTCAAAGCGAACTGGCCGCAAAGAACTCAATTTGATGGATGTCGATGGCCATAATTCTGTGCGTTTGACCGCTCATAAAACCATTGTTCTCAATCCCGATTTTTCTCCTACGCGGAAAGAACTTATCTTTACCTCGTATCGTAATGGTAATCCTGATTTGTTTCGTAAGGAAATTTACACTGGGCGTGAATCGAGATTATCATTAAAGCAAGGTCTTAATATCGGTGGTCGCTACAGTCCCGATGGTCGAGAAGTGGCGTTGACATTATCTAAGGATAAAAACTCTGAACTCTACCTTATTGGTACGGATGGCACTATTCATCAGCGTTTAACCAATCACTGGGGGATAGATGTTGATCCAAGTTGGAACCCTGAAGGGGATAAAATAGCTTTTGTATCAGACCGACGTGGGAATCCCCATATTTTTATTGTCGATGTTCACAGTCTTGAAGTTACGAGATTGACTCATGCCGGTAAGTATAATGCCACCCCAGCGTGGAGTCCAAAGGGCGATAAAATAGTCTATGCCCGTCTTGATAAGGGGGTTTTTAATCTGTTTACGATTCGTCCAGACGGTAGCGAAGATCGGCAAATAACCTTTGGTGCGGGGAATAAGGAACATCCGCGCTGGAGTCCCGATGGCCGTTTTTTGGTTTATTCGAACGATTTAAATAAAGATAAGTCAATTTGGATTATGCGGGCTGATGGTACAGGTGGTAGGAGAATCTCTGCTGCTACTGCTCGAGATTCCCATCCGGCTTGGTCTGGGCGTTGGTAAGCCCTTTTAACATATGGATTAAATGCAGTTGTTTTTGTTTTTAGCTTCTGTATAATGATCTGATTACTAATTAATATAACTGTTAAATTTATCGCTGATGCGAAAGGAGTTGCTACACATGCAAAAATTAACTATTACCGGTCTGGCACTGTTGTTTGCCCTATCTTTATTGGTTTCCGGTTGTGCTAAAACCCCAGCTCAGGAAGACCCCATGCCTGAGGAAAAAACAATCATCGAAGAAGTAAAGCAACAAGAACCAACCGTAGTAATTGATCAAGCAATTACTGAGGAAGAAGCTGCTGCTCAAGCTTTAGCTGCTGAAAAAGCTGCTGCAAACGGTCTAGTTCGGATTCAGTTCGATTTTGATCAATATGTTTTGACCGATAGTGCCAAAGGTATCTTGGTAAGCAATGCTGCTCTTCTTACTGCAGCCCCTGCAGTACAAGTTTTGATCGAAGGCCATTGTGATGAGCGTGGGTCTGATGAGTACAACTTAGCTTTGGGTGAAAAACGGGCTTTGGCTACTAAGAGCTACCTAGTTTCTCTTGGTGTGGCTGCGGATCGCATGAGCGTTATCTCTTATGGTGAAGAGATGCCAATTGATGCTGCTAGCAATGAGGCTGCATGGTCACTAAATCGCCGTGCTAACTTCAAAGTTAAGCGCTAGTCAAATTTAGTAAGTCACTAAGAGCCGTTTTTTTCTCCTTGGGAGTGAAAGAACGGCTCTTTTTGTTTCAGCTTTAATTTGGGAGGAAAATTGATGCGATTCTTGTTGGTAGTACTTGGATTGTCATTGTTGTGTGCGTGTGTTCCACCGACGCAAAAACAGGTGCGGATGGAGATGGATCTAGAGCAAATGAAGCGCCGCTTGGCTAAGTTAGAGCTAGAAGGTGTCGATTCATCACAAGCATCAGCTGCTGGGTCAGATAACCAGCAATTGCAGGTGGCTGAAGCTTTAGCCGGTATTGATAACATGCGAGTTGAGTTCCAATCAGTTAATGGCAGACTTGACGATTTAGGCCAAGATAATCGGGCCTTAACCGACGAGCTTAATTTGATCAAAGATGATATTGGTCTACAGTTGTCGGCTTTGGAGAATCGTTTGACTGAATTAGAAGAAAAGCCTGCTACCACAGCGCCCACAATAACAACAGTTTCTCCTGCCAAGGTTGAATCTAAGCCGGCGATACCAGCAGCAGAGTTGTATCAGAATGGTCTCAACTTAATTCGCAAGGAGCAGAAATTTGCCGCTGGTCGGAATATGTTAGAGCAATTCATTCAAAAATATCCGCAACACGATTTATATGTGAATGCATTATAT
>JADGED010000087.1 GCA_016744555.1 Desulfuromonadaceae bacterium | reverse complement strand
GGCGCAAATGGCGCCGGCAAATCTACTTTTCTTAAAATTCTAGCTGGTGATAGTGAAGCTGATAAGGGTGAAGTTTCAATTGGTAAAGGATTACGTTTAGCTGTATTGCGCCAAGATCAGTTTGCTTTTGACCAAGAGACAGTATTTAATACTGTTATCATGGGGCATAAACGTCTTTATGATGTTATGGCAGAGCGTGATGCAATTTACGCAAAAGCTGAATTTACTGATGCCGATGGTGTTCGTTCTGGAGAATTAGAAACTGAATTTGCCGAAATGAACGGTTATGATGCTGAATCAGAAGCAGCAATTTTGTTAAATGGCTTGGGGATTCACGAAGAGTTGCGGCACAAAAAACTGATAGAACTCGAGAGTGGTGAAAAAGTTAGAGTTTTACTAGCGCAAGCATTGTTTGGTACCCCTGATATACTTTTATTGGACGAGCCAACAAATCACCTTGATATGAAGTCCATCAAGTGGTTAGAAGAGTTTTTGGGAAGGTTCCAGAATACCGTTTTGGTTGTATCTCACGATCGCCATTTTCTTAATCAAGCATGTACTCACATTGCCGATATTGACTTTGGAACCATTCGTACTTACGTCGGTAATTATGATTTTTGGTATGAAGCAAGTCAGTTGGTCCTGAAACAAAAGCAAGATGCTAATAGAAAAGCGAGTGATAAAGCTAATGAATTAAAGGATTTTATTGCCCGATTCAGTTCCAATGCGTCAAAGGCAAAACAGGCCACATCAAGGAAGAAATTACTCGATAAACTTGAAATAGAAGAACTGCCAACTTCATCACGAAAATACCCATTTGTAATGTTTAAGCCTGAGCGTGCGTGTGGGGATATTATTCTTGAGATCAAAGGTTTGAGTAAAACCATAGATGGTGTAAAAGTTTTAGATAACTTTAATTTGATTGTAAATAAGGGTGATAAAATTGCTTTTGTTGGTCCGGATAGTATCGCTAGAACCACATTGATACAAATTCTAAATGGTGAACTAGAAGCTGATAGTGGTAGCTACCGCTGGGGAGTAACTATTACCCATTCTTATTTCCCTAAAGAGAATAGTTCTTATTTTGAAAATGATTTAAACCTTATTCAGTGGTTATGCCAGTTTCCGCCGCATGAAGGGGAAAGTTTTGCCCGTGGATTTTTGGGAAGAATGCTGTTTTCCGGTGACGAGGCTACTAAGATGACTAATGTCCTTAGTGGGGGAGAGCGGGTGCGTTGTATGTTAGCAAAAATGATGCTAACTGATGCCAATGTTTTATTGCTGGATGAACCCACCAATCACCTTGACCTTGAATCTATTACCGCTTTAAATAATAGTTTGATTAGTTATCCAGAGGTTATTTTGTTTACCTCTCACGACCATAAATTTGTTTCAACCATAGCAACTAGAATTGTTGAAATTACAGCTGCTGGTGTTATTGACCGAGTAATGGATTATGATGAATTTATTGAAAGTAGCGATGTCCAAGTAGAGCGAGAACAGTTGCTTAACCGGTAATATGTTTTTCGTCCCTCAGCCTTTTAGTGCATTCTTTTATTGTTTGAGGCTGACAGAACATATAGCCTTGTAGCATGTCACAACCAGATTGTTTTAAAAAATCGAATTGCTCCTGTTCTTCAATTCCTTCAGCAATAACTTTAAGGTTAAGGGCTTGAGCCATTGTAATAATAGCGGATAGCAGAATATTATTGTTTTTCTCTTCTAGTTGCTGGCAGAAACTGCGATCTATTTTAAGAATATCTATTGGTAGATTTTTGAGATAACTAAGGGATGAATAGCCGGTACCAAAATCATCTAGTGCAACCATAACCTTCATGTTGCGGAGCTTTCTCAAGGTTTCCAAAACTTCAGGTTTGCCTTGAATAATCGCACTCTCAGTCAGTTCTACATAAAATGTTCCAGCTTTAATTCCACTATGTCTAATGCTGTTTCTGATCTGTTCAAAGAATTCAGGCTTCTCTAGCTGTTTGCCTGAAACATTCACCGCAACAGAAATGTCTTTTGCTCCAGAGTCCTGCCACGCTTTTAATTGTTTACACGCCGCATCTATTACCCAAGCACCAATTTCATGTATTAGGCCAGTGTCTTCAGCTATTGGAATGAAAATTCCTGGAGATACTAAACCGAGTTCATTATCTTTCCAGCGGATTAATGCTTCAAGAGATCTAGTGTTTAAATTTTGACAGTCGACTATTGGTTGGTAGTTTAGTTCGAAGGCCCCATCTTTTATTGCTTTTCGTAAACGCTGCTCAAGTTTATTACGTTGTATCGCTAAATTGCTAATTTCAGCAGAGTAAAAATGGTAATTGCCTTTACCATTTGCTTTAGCTTGGTACATAGCCAAGTCTGCGTGCTTAATTAGGTCTTCAGTATTGTCACCGTCGCCAGGATAGACTGCTATGCCTATACTTGCCCCAATATAGTGATCTTGACCAGCAAATGAGTAGGGCAGGGAGATTGATTCAATTATACGCTCTGCTAGTGGAATTACATCTTTATGTGAATCTAAATCTTGTAGAATTAAAGTAAATTCGTCACCACCTAGTCTGGCTAAATGATTAGTTTCGTTCTCGGTGCTTATTCTCCCTATATAGTCATTACCACGCAGGTTGCTAGCTAGTCGCTTTGCAACTTCACGTAATAATTCATCCCCTGTTTGGTGCCCCATGGTGTCGTTTATTCGTTTGAAGTTATCTAAATCTATAAAAAACAAAGCTAATTGAGTACCGTCCATAAGGGCAAGCTTCATTGCCCGTTTAAGGTTTTTATGAAACATAAATCTATTAGGCAATTGAGTTAAATTATCGCAAAAAGCCATATTAAGAATTTTGTCATTTGATTTTTTAAGTTCCAGACTCATCTGGTTAAGGTGCTTATTTAATTCACCTATCTCGTCATTACTAGTTACAGGAACTTGGACTAATTCGTCACCTTCACCAATACGGATAAACGCTAGTTGCAAGTTTTTTAATGGTGTTAGCACCTGAACCCTTAATAGGTACAATATTATGGTCAATGAAAGGAGAAGCATAGTTACAGTGGTGTTCAAAACAACACTGCCCATACTTTGGCTAGCTTTAAGTATCTCGTCTTCTGAAACCAGTGTATGGATTAATATATTATTAGATACTTGATCGCGGGTGTGATAATAACTTTTACCATTAAGATCTAACTTGTGAAATCGTTTATGGCCAACAGTCTCTGCTTGAAATTCAGCAACAAGTTTTTTGTCGTTAGCCCATTCCATATGTGATGGGGTTATAATCGCATTACCATAATGGTCAGTAAGAAAAATTCCACCCGACGTTCCTATTGGATTTTCTTCCAGCATTTTCCTTAACTGCGAAGTATCG
Source organism: Desulfuromonadaceae bacterium (assembly GCA_016744555.1). Lineage (GTDB taxonomy): Bacteria > Desulfobacterota > Desulfuromonadia > Desulfuromonadales > Geopsychrobacteraceae > Desulfuromusa. Next base: position 6,030 of record JADGED010000087.1, on the reverse strand, counting down.
AGAGTGAGACTCAAATAGCCATAAAACTTTGGCTTAACACTAAAATCTCCAGTGTTTATATCAATTAAATCAATCTTTTTATAAAGGTAATAAGCTAATTCTCCATTATCTGGATTAATTGCGAAATGTTTATTTATATCTTTGTCAACATCGAGTTGACGAAAACTACTTCTCGTCGCTTCATTCTCGGTAACATTATCTATATCTCGATTAACAATCCTTATATCCTCAAACCCATCAGGGAGGATTAGACGTATTTCGTAATATTCTGGGTAAGCTTTTTGGATATCAATAAGGGACTTTTGTAGCGGACGCTGCATAAGATCGTAACGGGCATTTTCATCTGCAGCTAATAAAAAATATCTCACCGTTTGGTAGTCGGCAAATAACGATGCATTTGCACAAGCAGTTGCTATGGTACTATCTAAATGGGAAATTATTTGAGACTGTAGTGCCGTAGCATGTTTAAAAGTTTTATCTTCCGCGTTTTGATTGAGTTTGCTATAGCAAACATAGCCGACCAATGTTAGCGAAAGTGCTGTTATTGGTAAAAGTAATAACGGTAGTTTGATGCTTAATTTCATAATGTACTACCGTAAAACTCTTGCAGCTATTGCATTACGTTGCCTTTGACCTTGCGGTGAAAGGGGTAAATAAAATTCAGAGTTCTTCAACTCAGCAGCAGTGGGATAAATTACCGGATTATCAATAAAGTCTGCGGGCAAAAGCTTAACCGCCTCTACGTTAGCAGGGGCAGAGTAAGAATACATTGATTGTAGAGCAGCATTTTTCGGGCGATTAAAGAAATTAAGGAAATCACAAGCGCTAGCATAGTTTTTAGCGTATGCAGAAATGACAAAACTATCTATCCAAAGGCCACCACCCTCTTTTGGCAATACAAAGGTCAAATTTTCATTGTGCTCTTTCACCATTAAAGCATCAGAATTGTAGATCATAGAAGCAACAACATCGCCTTTTACTATTGCAGAATCAGCTTCTACAGATATGTATTCATGCGAGCGCAAATGTTTTTTTTGAGACAACAACAGATGCTCTACGTGTTTTAGTTGCTCTAAATTTTCACTATTTGCAGAATAGCCCAAAGATTTTAACCCCATACTAATGTAATCTTGAGAGTCACCAGTCATTGAAATTTTCCCTTGCAGCTCTGGAACTGGTTGGTAAAACTGTTGCCAACTGGTGATAGGTTCTTTAACTAAATCTGCCCTGTAAACAATCCCAGTGGTTCCACGAGCAAATGGAGCCGCATACTTCTCGGCACCAGCATAACCTTGGCGCCAACTAATATCGATGTATTTCAAATTAGGAATTTCTTCTTCGTTTAATGATTTCAACCATCCGCGCTTTACATATCTACCAATATCAATTGCTGAGGAAACGATAATGTCATATCCATAGCCATTATTTTCAAGGAGCTTCTCAGTTCGATTTTCTTCAGAAGTAAAATATACCTGTATTACCTTAATGTTAAATTCTGTTTCAAATTTTTCAATTAACTCTGGTGCAAGGTATTCTGTCCAATTTAAAACAACAAGGTGACGTTGCTCTTTTGCATATAACTGCGTTGTCAGACCAAGCAATAGCAAACAAACAATTATTAATAATTGAACAAGTAATCTTTTAAACATGCACGTATATCCTTTGTGCAAATTGGAATTGTAGTGTTAAAAAAAACGCCATCTCAGAGACTTGAGAAGGCGTTTTAAAGTTTAAAAAAACTATCCTTCGGCAACCCAGCCATCCTTTAGCCAACCAGCAAAGAGGATCTGTGGTTTTGCGTCATCAGATTTCTCTGATTTTGCTCTTTTCCGGAAATTCGATGTCTAAACTACGACAGTGCTAGTATTTTTGTCAACAATTATGGGCTATCTGCCTTTTAAATATCAGTAACACACTTTTAAAGTTCAACTCCTTATAAAACTAAAACGGTCCAAAGAATACCTGCTCCAATGGCGGAACCAATAACACCTGCACCATTAGGTGCCATAGCATGCATCAACAGAAAATTGGCAGGATCTTCTTGTAATCCAACAGTATGTACCACCCGAGCAGAATCTGGAACTGCAGAAACCCCTGCAGCACCAACCAATGGGTTAATTTTATCTTTAAGAAATAGGTTCATGAATTTAGCGAACATTATTCCGCCAGCAGTGGCAATACAGAACGACAGTGCCCCTAAGCCAAAAATCAGCAACGATTGTGAAGTAAGAAAATACTTTGCTGCAGTACTGGCGCCAACTGAAAAACCTAGAAGGATTGTGACAATATCAATCATTGCGTTACGCGCAGTATTAGCGAGTCTATCTGTTACCAGGCTCTCTTTTAGCAAGTTACCAAAAAACAGCATACCGATCAGAACCATTGAACCAGGAGCAATTAATCCACAGATCAAAAATGCTCCAATAGGGAAAATAATTTTTTCCTTTCGACTAACTTGTCGCGGGGTTTTCATCCGAATCAAACGCTCATTTTTTGTCGTTAATAATTTCATTATTGGTGGCTGGATAACTGGGACGAGAGCCATATAAGAATAGGCGGCAATGGCTATCGAACCAAGTAAGTGTGGCGCCAATTTAGATGATAAAAATATTGCAGTGGGGCCATCAGCACCACCAATAATACCAATTGCACCAGCCTCGGAAGGGGTAAAACCTAAATATAAAGCACCAATAAAGGTGAGAAAAATACCCACCTGTGCAGCCGCACCTAAAAGAATCAATTTGGGGTTGCTAAGCATGGTAGAAAAATCGGTCATAGCACCGATGCCGAGAAAAATCAAAGGTGGAAAGACCCCCTGACTAACGCCGAAATAAATGTATTGCAGGACACTGCCGTCATCATAAACACTTAGTGCCATCCCAGCCACCGGTGGAATGTTACCAACTACAACGCCAAAGCCGATAGGAACTAATAATAACGGTTCATAATCTTTGGTAATTGCTAGGGTAATAAAAACAATGCCGATAATTATCATCAGAAAATTGCCCCAAGTCATGGCGGCAAATCCGGTATTTTCTAAAAACGTATAAAACATGCCCATTACAGGTCTCCGTGGTCTTTATAGGTATACCAGCTAGCAATTAGAAGAGGGTATCCATGATTGTAAGAATAGCCCTAGGCCCCGATAATAATAAGTTCATCACCCTGATTAACGGTATCCCCAAGACTTATGCTTACTAATGAAATGGTGCCATCAATGCGGGCATTGATTTCATTCTCCATCTTCATTGCCTCCATTTTAAATAGTGGCTGACCGGCTTTTACTTTATCACCAACCTCTACATAGACCTCCATTATTGAACCTGGAATTGGTGCTAATACGCTCCCAGCATTGGCTCCACCAGTTTTACTCTTGGCCACCGAAGCAGGGGCAATAACTGGAGCTGGAGCAGAGCCTGATGCTACAATCCCTTCGGGAATAACTTCTGCAACTGATGTAATAGCAACCTGATATTCTTTGCCGTTTATCTCAACGGTTGCTTCCTTAGCACTGAGGTCACGTAAATGGACCATATAATCATTATCGTTAAGTTTTAGTTGATATTTACGCATGAGTACCACCTTCTGATAGGGAACGCATTTTACCTGCGGATGCCCAGATCGAGCCTTGACGTTTCTGCCGCGAAATTGTCAGTTTATGTCCTTCTCCTAAACTACGTTCAAGCTCTAGATGCAATACCAACGAAATTACCGCCATTATTTCTTCTTCACTAGGGGGGGCAGCAACAGTTGCTGGAACCTCTGCTGTAGTTTTGGGGGAGGATGTAAAATGGTCCTTTAGCTTTAAAACCCGCGGGAGAACGGCGATAAATAGACTGATAAACAGTAGTCCTGAAAAAACGATCATCATCCCAGTAATGGTAATGCCGATCCCGTTGCCATCGATAATATTTTGCCAACTAAAATTCATATGCTTTGCTCTCTTGGTTAAATTTAGTCACTCAATAGCTATAGGGGGATGTTGCCATGCTTTTTGCGTGGATTGCTGTCTTGCTTGCCTTCCAACATCATCAACGCATTGCAAATACGAAAGCGGGTACGCTGAGGCAAAATAACAGCGTCGATATAGCCTCTTTGGGCAGCTTCATAAGGATTAGCAAATTTCTCAGCATATTCCTCACCACGGTTTTGTAAAATTTGCTGAGCATTATCAGGGTCCTGTTTTGCTTCTTTAGCAAACAATATTTCAGCAGCACCTTTAGCACCCATTACTGCAATTTCAGCTGTTGGCCAGGCGTAGTTTATATCTCCACGTAAGTGTTTGGAGCTCATGACGCAGTAAGCTCCACCGTAAGATTTTCGTACCGTCACGGTTACCTTTGGAACGGTTGCTTCAGCATAGGCATAAAGTAACTTTGCACCATTGCGAATAATACCACCATATTCCTGCACGGTTCCTGGGAGGAATCCGGGTACATCAACAAATGTGACAACCGGAATATTGAAGGCATCGCAGAATCGGACGAAGCGCGCCCCTTTAATAGATGAATCGTTATCGAGAACACCGGCTAAATGAAGTGGTTGATTCGCAACTATGCCAACTGATTGTCCGCCATAACGGCCGAAACCGATGACAATATTGGGGGCAAAATCGGGTTGGATTTCAAAAAATCTACCTTCATCTATCGTACTGCCAATTACTTGTTTAATATCGTAAGGTTGATTAGGGTTGTCGGGGATCAAATGACAAAGGCCAATGTCTTCTCGATCAACAGGGTCTTCACTTTCTCGGCGTGGTGGGGACTCCATATTATTCTGCGGAATATAGGAAAATAGTTCACGCAAATAGGAAATAGCTTGCTCTTCGCTGTCAGCCGCCAAGTGGGCAACACCACTTTTAGTGGTGTGAACACTGGCTCCACCAAGGGTTTCGACATCAACATCTTCATGGGTAACAGCCTTAACCACCTTGGGGCCAGTTAAAAACATATAGCTATTATCACGTACCATAACAGTGAAGTCTGTCAAAGCAGGAGAATAGACCGAGCCTCCAGCACAAGGTCCAAAAATACCGGAAAGCTGTGGAACTACCCCAGAGCTGGTGACATTGCGGAGAAAGATTTCAGTATAACCGGCTAAACTTTCAATGCCCTCGTGGATACGTGCACCACCAGAATCATTTAAACCGATTACTGGAGCGCCGTTTTTTACTGCCATATCCATTATTTTGCAGATTTTTTCAGCAAATGTTTCCGATAAAGAACCCCCAAGAACGGTGAAATCCATTGAAAACAAGTAAACTAATCGACCATCAATTGTCCCATAACCGGTAACAACCCCATCACCATATGCTTTGTTCTGTTCCATACCAAAGTGGTGACAACGGTGAGTCTTGAACATATCAAATTCTTCAAAACTACCTTCATCAACTAGTAGTTCAATCCGCTCACGTGCCGTCAACAACCCTTTGGCGTGACGTTTTTTTAACTTATCTGCTCCACCACCTTCTAAGGCCTTTTGTCGCATATCCAAGAGCTTATTGATCTTTTCTTCCATCATTAGACTAATCCATTTCTTCCGTCTGGATGCTAGCTAACCATTATAATAAATTGAATATCTGGTTTCTGAGCCAGTAACAATATCCACATTGTTTTGTAATTTAAGTCGCTGTTCATCTTGTAACCAGCGATTCCAATCATCTAGGGTTTTCCAGGTACTTATGACTAAATGTTCGCTAGGGTCGTCATAATTAACCAAAGTTTCACCCGAAATGTATCCAGATTGTGCATTAGCTAAAGAACGCATTTGTAAAAGAAGGGGGCGTAATTCCTCCGCTTTTTCTTTTGGGACATAACGAACAATTATTATTCTTACAGCCATATATTTTCCTCCTTCGGTATCATTTGTTTAGGTGAATGAGTTTTTTTTATTGTTTATATCTGGTATAAAATACCAATCACTGAGTATGGTCAAGGACAAAAGTGAATTATAATTAAAAATAACTATGTTTTATAAATATTCGGGAAATAAAGGCTTTTTTGTTTTATACGCTATAAGAACGTTCTATTT
>JADGED010000086.1 GCA_016744555.1 Desulfuromonadaceae bacterium | reverse complement strand
GTCTATTGTCGTTTGTTGATTGTCGACAATAGACAGGGAGTGCGAAAAAGTCAAGAGCATTTGGTATCAAATGAATGGGTTTATAATTGTCATGATCACAAATAACAATGTGATTTATTCAGTGCCTGGGATTTCTTACTAAACAATAAAAACAGATAAAAAAATTGGCTCCAACAAATGCTGACGCCAATTTTCTGCCTCTATAAAAGAAATGCTACTTTTACTTACTAGCTTCAACAATTTCCACTAAAGGCATTGCTGGTCGTTGCCATAAACTCAACGAATTGAAGGGTTCTGTAGAGTTCCACTAATCCGTAATAAAAAGCTGCCGTCGACGGTTGGACGAATTCCGGTGGCGTTTAAAAGATCGATCATGCCGGCAGGGGTAGCTGCTGTCGGTTTTAAATTAAGATTTAAATTTAATCGGGTTTTCGCAAGGGTTTTACCGATAAGAATATTCCCCCCACCGTTTAACTCTAAGATGCCACCAGTTATAATAATTTTATTCAGATTGAGGCGCTGGCGCCCAATTTTTCCATCTATGCGTAACTCACCTAACGGCAACTCTGCCGAAAATCCAATTTTATCTAAACCAAGTAACTTTGCCCCGTTCAGCTTAACAGAAAAAGTTCCTCCGGTCTTATTGTCACCATTAATGGTTACGTTTGCCGCCTCTCCTGACAATAGCCCTTTAACCTGATAAGGCAAATCTGGATCCTGCAATTCTTGCACTTCAATATTTTGAAGTGCCATGTCAATTAAGCCACCATTAGTGGCCTCGACATCTACCCCCCCACCGGCAAACAAACCGGTCAAATTAACTGCTGGAGTTCCAGACAACAAACTCAACCAAACTGGTGTTATTTGTAGCTCTTGCAATTCAAGATCATTTAATTCAGTAATTTTAGGGAAAATAGTAAGGTCCACTTCCATCCCCAATGGAAACAACATTGAGGCATTGCTACCACGCATTTCAATTCCTGCTTGCTGTGAAACCTCCTGCAATAGGCGCCGCTGAAGTAAATCAGCTGGAAACGCTATCCAAAAAGAAAAAAACGCACTGATAGAAAATAGTAGCAAACACAGGACAAACAGCTTGCTGTTTCCGGCCAACCGATGCCAGTTAAATCGTCTTAACTTATTCCTCATAACTTCTCCAATGACATCAGTACCATATTAACATCAAGGATTGACCGATCTTCAAACCTTGGCCTGACACGCATCGATTTAACCTGCACTCCACCACTTCGATATTCAATTGCATGGAGCAATTTTACTAATTGCGATAGAGTCACTTTTTTCAACTGAATTTCAACCAACTGCTGTCGAAATTTTCCTTGTGTTGATGCTGGTTGTGGGCGCATAGAAAATAATTGTTCTCGCACCCCAGTTTGCTCAGTTAGGTTTTCTACCAGTGAAAATAGGGGGCGTTTACCCTTTTTGCGGGAATCCACATCTGCCAATTGTTTACGCAATTGCGAAATTTGCCCCGCTAGGGTTTCCACCTTAGTTAAATTGCGCTGATGTGCAACAATTTTGCGCTCAAGTTTTTTGCTTGCATTAAGGTACGGAGTAAGCAAAGCAAACCAAGCAAACAGCAGCAGCAAAACCACCAAACCACCGATAACGATCGCTTTTTCTCTTTGGCTAAAACGATTCAGATTCACTTTCCGCCCCCGTTAAATTTCAACTGCAGTTCGAAATCGACCTGACTATTGTCACTTGCCAATTTTGCATCTACGATTTCCACCCCAGAAAACAAACGATTGTTACGCAATTTTGCTGCAATTCGATCAACAGATTCAAACGAGTCGGCATTACCAGCTAACCGCACTTCATCGCCATTATAATTAAATTCCTGTAGATCGATCCGCACTTCTGGGTCGATATCCTTAGACATACTTTGCAAAACTGTCGCAGCGCCTTGACCGCCTAATCCAAACAAGTGCACTTGTTTTTGCAATTCTTGCTGTTGACTTTGCAACTGCAGCGGGACATCAACTATCTTTGACCCTGCAGGCATTACTTTATTAAAAATACTTACTAGCTCTGTCTTTAATCTCTGCTCTTGGCTAGTTTTTTGTAAATAACTTAAATGCAGCGTTAATACTATTCCAACGATAACCAAGAGTGACAAGATCCCCACTGCCACCAACTTAGCTTTAAATATCTCTATTTGTCCTCGAGCCGAAAACTCTTCTTGGCGGAAATTCAACTGTACCGCCTTTTTAGCTTCACGCAGTTCTGCCAGCGCTAGCAATGCAGCTGGAGCCATTTCATAAGATATTTCATCGCCAAAGACATCGCCACCAGGAGTCAATAATACTCGGTCGGTCTTATACAGGATCAACAATAACTTTTCGGTTACTCCTGCGCCGATCACCCACAATGGGAGGCCATCATGGCCAATTCCATTTTCCAATTGGCTGATCTGATTAGCGATAAAATCAAAGATCTCTTGTTCTTCCAATTCACTGGTACCGGGGAGGAGACGATAATCGCGAATCATACCATCATAAACCAACGCAACCACAACTTCGAGCTGACGGCAGTAAACCAAAATTCCATCGTGTTCGCGCAACACCGGCAAAAAAGCAAACGGGAACAGATCAATCCGGCGAGGATTTTGTTCAGGATCGGGAAAGTGAGTTAATAAATCTGCGACTTCACGCTTATTAACTACAACCGCATCGACTTCATAATCGTTTTCCCGAGCCCGTGGTGGCATAAAGGAGATAAGGTGCTCTTCGAGCGGTATCGGTAGCTGCGAACCTAGCTCCAAAGGGAGAGCGGCAGAAATTTTATTTTTTTCCCGAAATGGAAACCGGAGGCGACGGAACAAACCGACCCGACATGGTAGTGCGGCAACCAGTCGATCACCGAGGATGACTTTTCCACCTAGCATCTCGGTAATTGCTTCAGCTGCTTCCTCAGGGCTGGCGTAGCTACGTTTATCCAGTTCAACGTCGATTTTTCCCGGCGCTGCCGTTAATACCGCAACTCTGGCCTCTGTCCCTTCTAAATCGATACCAATAAAACGTTTTGACATTATTATTCCACCTTGAAGCTTAGGACTTCATTGCCGTTTTTTTTGATAATAGCCTGTGCGGCACGGATAACTTGACCGATTCTACCCTCACTGACGACCAGATAAGTTGCACCGCTAACCACCACAGAACCTTGCACCCAAGCAGCCGACCAGCGATCACCAATATTCTCAACCATTGCTACGTCGGCTATCTCTTCAAAGGCCGATTTTTGCCGATAAGTAACGATGGCATCGATATCATAACGATCAAAAACAATTTCTACATTGCCTTCGGCAGCAGAGGATTGCCACGCATGTAAAACCTCTGCCGAGACAGTATTAATATTTATTTGTTCATCCCCTACCACCCGGATAAATGGCTGCAATAAGTTAAATCGCTCTTGGCTGAAACCTTTTACCAGTTTCAATTCATCCAGAGTAGTTAACTTGGCGCCACGCCGCATATACGGTGGGTGCAAATTGCTATAATATTCGTCGTCCGGAGTAACGACACTGCTATCACCATTGTACCAATAGATCAAAGAATCTGCTAACGCCATAGCCTCGAATTGGTCGAGCTGTAAAACCTCTTCGCACAAAGCGACAAAGCGATGATAACCAGACAGTGGGTTGCCACGATTATCGGCAACGAAATTGATATTCATTCGTCCAGTTAAATCTTGAGTAGAAATACTTACGTCACCATCTCCAACGGGGATATTTACTAGTGGATTCCCCCAAAACTCTCCAGGGTGATCATACTCATTGTTGTCTTCGGCCAAGATTGTTCGTGCAGCTTCTACACCACCACGAGCGATATAATAAGCCTTAGTACGATCCCGATAAGTCTCACTAGCACGTAGATCTACTAGGGTTGAAAATGAAAACTCGATAACTACAGCACTAAGTAAAGCAACCACCACTAGAACTAAAAGTAGTGCCATCCCCTCTTGATTTCGTAGACAACTCATCAGCGCGCCTTAGGTAAGATAAAGCTAGTGCGAAACGGGATTGATTGCTCCCCAACCACCTGCTCTAACAATACTTCTACCATTTCCGGCGGGGCACTACTTGACCAGCTATCACGCCAACTGCCTTGACTAAAATAGCGTAACTCAAAAGTTTTAAGCCCAGCAATAAATTCGAGAGGTTCTGCTGCTGCCAAATTTGCCAACAATACTTCTTCGCTGCGGGACAAAACCAGGGTTTCACCCACTTCATCATCCTCATCTGCCTCTACTTCATAGCGAACCCGAGAAAGACCACCATGTTGCTGCAACAAAGGTGAAACGAGCTCGGTATTAAACTCGAAATAGACGTTTCCATCGCTATCTTTTCCAGAAGCAAAAACTGGCCGGCTATCTAATGGTGCAAACCTCATACTGCTTAGTTCAGATCCAAGTCGATCAAAAAAGATTCGGGCCTGATGGTAAACTTCACCTTCTGCTCCCAACCTATTCCTGGCGCTACTAACTGAACTAAAAATGCCATAAACACTGGTTAAAACTAAACTGCCAATCATAATTGCCAGTAATATTTCAACGAGAGTAAAACCCTTGTTATTTTTACCCATCAGTCCCCCTTAACCGGCACAAAGGAGACTAATTGAACTTGTTCGTTTTTTTTTGCTTCACCCCATAGAACCACAACAGTCACTTGCTTAACTTGGGTGATTAATGTGTCCTGGTAACTTACCTGCCAGCGAAAATCTTCAAAGGGCTCTTCAAATACCTCTTCTTCAGGTTCAAAACTTAGCAGTGAGCCATTGTTTAGCTCCTGCGTATTCATCACCTGCTGCGCCAGCATCGTTGCTCTAGTTAACTTTTGAATCGTTGAATTAACCAAAATAGAGCGATTAGACAATCCTAGCAACGTAACCAGTGCTATAGCAACAATTGCCAAAGCAATCATCACTTCGAGCAAGGAAAATCCTTTATTGCACTGTCTTAAGCTCCGCATCGATAGTTACCGATCCTGTCAATGGTGAAAAATCGAGCTGCACCTTTTCGCCATTCTCTTTGGCAAGCAAAATACTGGTTGCCTCCATCCAGCCCAACGGGAACACCCGCACCGTAACCAAGCCAGTACGAAAGCTCCCCTTCCCCTCGACATCAACCTGTTTAGCCGTCAATGGCGCCAAACTTAACTCACGCCCAAAGGGTTCCTTTTCAGTTTTTCCGGCGCCTGCACGCAAACGATACGCAGTCAGGCTATTGCGACCTAAATCCACGACTAATTGATGCTCGTCACGGGTCAATGAGGCTTCATTATACAACTGTTTTACCGTTCCAGAAATGCGCCGCAACATCAAACGTTCCTTGCCCTCACCTCGATTTGCCAATAAAGGCAAGCTGATAAAACTGACCAGTGACAAAACCACAATCACCACCAGAATTTCCACCAAGGTAAATCCAGAGCAATTATTCGAGGTTCCAGTTGGCAACATCGGCATCTTCACCTTCACCCCCGGTTTCCCCGTCTGGACCGTAGGAAAACAAATCTAGTTCACCATGGACACCGGGGTAGAGGTAAACATATGGCTGTCCCCAAGGGTCAACGGGAATCTTTCTGATATAACCACCATCCTTGTAACGATTCGGAATCCGCCCCACCGTCGGCTTGGTAACTAATGCATCCAAGCCTTGCTCAGTTGAGGGGTAAAAACTATTCTCCAGCTTAAAGATGCCAAGAGCTTCTTCAAAACTACGGATTTGCGTAGCTGCCGAAGTACGCCGGGCTTTTTCTGGTTCATCTAATAGTCTTGGTACTACTATAGCCGCTAGAATGCCAAGGATTACCACCACAACCATAATTTCGATCAGGGTGAATCCACGCTGATTTCGCTTTAAATATTTCATCGACAAACTCCGTCTCCATTATCCCACTTACGGATTTGAGTACCCACATTCCCCTCATCCAACTACAAGATTTTCCTGTTTCCTGTTTCCTGTTTCCTGTTTCCTGTTTCCTGTTTCCTGTTTCCTGTTTCCTGTTTCCTTGCTCCTTGACCCTTTTTACCCGATCCCCTGACTGGCTTGAAAAATCGGTAACAATATTGCCAGTACAATAAATCCAACTACCGTTCCCATAAACAGAATCATCAATGGCTCCAACAACGCCATTAAACCATTCATTTTGGTTTGCACTTGATGCTCATATATTTCCGCCACCTTGAACAACATCCCCTCAAGTTCGCCACTACGTTCACCTACCGCAGCCATTTGTGGCAACATCGCCGGGAAAACACCAGCTTCAAGCAATGGCTCTGACAACCCCGCACCTTCGGTCACCTTTTCTCTAACCCCTTCCAGTGCTAGTTGTAGATAGTTATTTCCCAACAAATTTTGCACTATCTCCAAAGCCGTCAGCAAGGGGACACCACTGTGCAGCAATGTTGCAGTCGTGCGGGAAAATCGTGAAGTAGCACTGAGTAACGCCATATTACCGAACAGCGGCAACCGGTATTTTTGTTGATCAAACCAAAGGCGACCCCGAGCAGTTACAACAAAACGCCTCACACCGATCCCAATTGCAATACAAACCAGGACCATCAACCACCAATAATTAGCCAAAAAGCTACTGGTCGAAATCAATAACATCGTTGGCACAGGAAGCGCTTGTTCGAGGTCTTCCAGCATTCGAGTTATTTTTGGAACCACGAAGGCCATCAAAAACAGTAAAACCCCAGCACCAACTAAAAACATTAAGATAGGATAGGTTAGTGCTGCCTTTAGCTGTGAATTTAAACGCGCTTGCTCATCGGTAAATTCTGCCAGTTGCAGCAATACCCTGTCCAGAGTGCCGCTTGCTTCACCAACCCTAACCATGTTGGTGTATAACGGTGTAAATATTTTTGGGTGAGATTGAAATGCAGTATGCAAAGCGCTACCTTGCAAAACGTCATCACGAACCCTTGTTAAAACTGAACCAAGCGAACCCTTCTCTTGCTGCTCGGCCACCATATTTAAAGCTTCATCAAGGGGCATCCCCGCAGCTAACATCGTCGCTAGCTGCCTTGTTGCAACCCCTAATTGAACCGCGCTTACCCGCTGGAAAACAAATTTTTGGCTAACCTGAGCGGCATTTCCTGCCACGAGCAGTTTAGTTGGAAACAACCCCTGCCCCCGCAACTTTTTGCTGGCAATCTTTTGGGTAGAAGCCTCAATCACACCCCGATGTTTTTTGCCATGTCCATCAAAGGCACTATATTCATAGAGTGCCACGGGCTAAACCTCCTCCTGTGTCACTCGTAAGATCTCTTCGACCGTTGTCAAACCAGCTAATACTTTTTCCAAGCCCGCTTGCCGCAATGGGTGCATCCCTTGCTTTAACGCCTGGCGGCGAATAACAGCAGCATCGGCATTACTGGTAACTAAGTGGCGAATATCATCGGTAACTTCAAGCAATTCATACAAACCAGTACGTCCTAAATAACCTACATCCATACATTGATCACAACCTCTACCACGATAAAAAATTGCATCTTCAGGCACTACTGTTTCATCAAATAATTCGCTGAGTAATTTTTCATCGGGCTGGTAGCTGATCCGGCAATGGGGGCAGATGGTTCGCACCAGACGCTGAGCCAAAACACCAACCAGTGCTGAAGCGGCCAGAAATGGTTCAACCCCCATCTCAACTAATCTGGCCAATGCCCCGGCAGAATCGTTAGTATGTAGAGTTGAAAATACAAGGTGACCGGTTAACGCCGCTTGAACTGCAATTTTGGCAGTTTCGCCATCACGAATCTCACCAACCATAATGACATCTGGATCTTGGCGCAAAATTGAGCGTAACCCTTGGGCAAAAGTTAGATCAATTTTCGAATTAACTTGAATTTGCCCAACCCCAGTAAGCTGGTACTCAATTGGGTCTTCGACAGTAATGATATTTTGCTTACGTGAATCGATTGCCGACAATGCAGAATAGAGAGTGGTAGTTTTACCCGCACCAGTAGGACCGGTAACAAGAAAAATCCCGTGGCTTTTATTAATCATCTTCTCTATTTGGGGCAACATATCGGCTTCCACGCCAATATCAGCAAGACCTAACACCCCAGAGCTCTTATCTAGTAAACGCAAAACTACACGCTCACCAAATGCCGTTGGTAGTGTCGACACTCGAACATCCGCCTGTTTACCAGCAATACGTACCGAAAAACGACCATCCTGGGGCAACCGTTTTTCTGCGATATCGAGGTTAGCCATGATTTTTAAACGCGAAGTGATATTTGCCAAAGCACGATATGGTGGACGCTGCACTTCGTAAAGGATGCCATCAACCCGATAACGAACCACCACATCGGATTCAAATGGCTCGATATGAATATCACTCGCCCGCTGCCGATACGCCTGAGTAATAAGACTATTTACAAAGCGAATAATTGGGGCTTCATCGTTGGTATCAAGGAGATCTTCGATCTGTATTTCACTATCCAAAGCTAAATCATCTTGGCCAATATCAGAAATCGGACTATTTCCATCACCAGAAATAGTTTCGTAACCCTGATTTATTGCCGCAATCAATTTATCCGGTTCGGCCAAACAAGGGATTATCCGGCAACCGGTCAATACAGAGAGATCATTTAATATTTGATTATTACTAGGGTCAACTATCGCTAATCGAATTGTCTGACCATCAATCTCCAGCGGCACCGCTAAATTTTCTTTAGCGTAACCAATAGGAACAGTTGTTAACAAATGCAGAGCACTAGTTTTAACCTTGGGATCGGCAACATATTCCATACCACTTTGAGTTGCCATAGCTTCAGCCAAAACTACTTCTGATGCTTCCCCTTTGGCTTTTAAAATCTCGCCAAGCCGCAAGTCACTAGCTTCTTGATCATGCAACGCCTGACGCACAACCTCTTCAGGGACACCTTTGTCCCGAATCAGAATATCTCCAAGTTGGCGCCACTTTAACGGTTGCATCGATTATTCCTCTGTCGCAACTTCGGTACTAAAATCATCTACTACCGATTTTTGTGGGTTAAAAACCCCACCGTTGCCGTCTTCACTCTGAAAAGCTTTTAAACTATTTCGGTTTTCTAGGGTAATCTTATCCATATCGTCACTGTCACGTATTACTCTAGGGGTAATAAAAATCAACAAACTAGTTTTGGTTTCTGTTTCTGACCTATGCTTGAACAAATATCCCAACAATGGGATATCGCCCAGTAATGGAACTTTAGTGATTTTTTCCTGCTTATTAGTTTGAAACAAACCACCTAGTACTACGGTTTTTCCATCTTGAGCGACAATAGTACTCCGCAATACACGCTTGGTAAATGTTGGTCCAACTTCATCGACAGTGCCAACACTCTCTAACGCTATATCACTTATCTCCTGGTAAACTTTCAACCGTACCTGGTCGCCTTCAGTTATTTGTGG
>JADGED010000085.1 GCA_016744555.1 Desulfuromonadaceae bacterium | reverse complement strand
GCTCCGGTAAGTAGAACCATATCACCGGCAGTAGCTTATGCCGCTGGTTCAATCCTAGAATTTGTCTACCGTAACCTTAAGATATCCAAAGAACCTCGGCTCACTCGCTTTGTCGCCAAAGAGATGTCGACGGCACACTGGTTTGACCTGTCTGCTGCTAAAAAAGACTTTGGCTATACACCAACAATTTCTATTACTGCTGGGTTGCAACGTCTCCAAGACTGGTTACAAGCGGGGAAATAATGTGAACAACGTTACAAATTGGCAACCTGCGTCAGACCAGTTAGTAATTTCTCCTGGCAATTTACATGTTTGGCGTTTTAATTTTAGTGATTGTAATCAAATTAAACAGTTATCAATTTTATCAACAGATGAAAGAGTACGAGCAAAGCGATTACTTGTCCCCACTAAGCAACAACAATTTATCAACACTCGCATGCAACTACGCCTTCTTTTAAGTCGTTATTTAACCATCCCTCCCGAACAGATCAACTTTAAATATAATAACTATGGCAAGCCATCATTGAAACAGCAACATAACCAACCGATAACTTTCAACCTTTCCCACTCTGGATCATTGGGAGTTATCGCTATAGGCTACGATTGTGCTGTAGGAATTGATATCGAAGAAATAGATGCAAAATTAAACTATTTACAGCTGGCAAATCGATATTTCTCTGAAGCAGAAATAAATCAACTCCAGGAAAGAACAGGTTCTGAACAACGAGACGAATTTTACCGCCTTTGGACGCAAAAAGAAGCGATTATGAAGATGGTTGGTACTGGGTTCAGTAATACCAAGGCAAAAGAGATAGGTGATTCACCAATAAGTAACGCCTGCACAACAAACTTCACCGTTGCGGCTAAATACAAGGCAACAGCGGCTGCGGCCGAAAAACTAATAATTAATTATCACGACTTGAACTTTGGTGATTATTGAAGTGACGATACACTGTGGTACTATTGAAAATAGATATACGGCAAGTAATTAAACAAATGGGCCCCGAAAATGAATAAAAAGTTACTATATGTAATTGCTACAACGATGGTTTTATCTGGCTGGCTAAGTGCATTCATATTGAACAGTATGCCTACTCAGAGTACTTGGCACATCATCGGTCCAACTCTTTTGCTGGGAGTTGGCATGGGGATATTGAGAAAAAATTGGTTGTGGAAAAAAGCGGCACTAACGGTTGTATTTTCAGCACTTGCTGCCTTAACTCTTATGAATAATTTTTTTCCCGATCGACAGGTTACAATAACAGCAGTAAAGGAACGTTTTCGTAAAGTCTATTCTGGCAAAATGGTTGCTGTAAATGTCAGTGATACCGTCTCAACTGAACTGTTTATTGAGCCGCGGTTTCTAGAAACTTTTGCTCCGATCAATGTTCGTTTATTTGCTCAACTACCTGGACCAGTGCAAATGTTAACAACTGACCAGTTAGGCAATATATATGCGACAATTCCATCTTTAGGTGCAATCTATAGACTCAGTGATAATGATAAAGATGGGTTTGCTGATGCATCAATTCTATATCATGTAGGCTTGGAACGTCCATATGGGTTGTTGTGGGACAAAAACAAGCTCTATGTCGCAACACCAACTCAATTGCTTGAATTGCAAGATAGCGATAATGACAATCAAGTTGATAAAGTACGGGTAGTTATCGATGATCTGCCTGATGATGGTGGTCATTGGCAGCGCGCTATAGCTAAAGGGAAAGATGATTTTATTTATCTTTCAATTGGATCTCGCTGTAATGCTTGTCAGGAAGATGATGATCAATTAGCCACAATTTTGAAAATAAATCCTGCAACTGGTGAATCGTCGACATATGCCAGTGGATTAAGAAACTCTACAGGATTAACGTTTACCGCTGATGGCAGGACTTTATTTGGAACAGAAAACGGTAGAACTGGATTAGGACCAAATTTTCCTCCAGATGAAATAAACAAGATTGTTTCGGGAGGAAATTATGGGTGGCCATATTGTTACGGAAATAACATTACTGACATTACTATTGGCTCGGCTGACAATTGTAGTAATACCATTGCCAGCAGTGTCGATTTGCCAGCTCACTCTTCACCTCGAGGGACAACCTTTGGCGACAGCCTTAAAGCTCCAGAAATGTACAAAAATAGCCTTTATACTGTCATGCAAGGGGCTAGCACTGAAGACGTAATCACCAAAGCTAAATTAATCAGGATTCCATATCAAAATAAACAACTTAGTAGCCATGGAAAAGAGTTTTTACGTGGATGGGATATTGCTGGGAAAGTATGGGGTAAACCTGTAGATGTTATTGTTGGAAGCGATGGCAATTTGTATATCAGTGATGAACTAGCGCAAGCTATCTACCAAATAAGTTGGCAACAAGCAAACTAGTGCAACAATTCTCTTGACAGCTTCATGGCTATTTGGTACTTCAATGCGCACGTTAAATCAGCTTTTAACGGCCCCGTGGCCAAGTGGTAAGGCAGAGGTCTGCAACACCTTTATCAGCAGTTCGAATCTGCTCGGGGCCTCCATATATTAAAAGAGTGTTAGCCTGTTACGGTTAACACTCTTTTTTTTATTTATTTCGAATATCAATAATCCTTTCATTGTGAGACCATCTAATTATGGATCTCTTCTCCCCACAAATAATTGCACTTATCGTTGTATTCGGGTCTTTAGCAGGCTTTCTTGCAGGGTTACTTGGCATTGGTGGTGGTGTAATTCTGGTACCTTTATTCCTCTGGTTATTTAACCTTGCTGGGTTCCCACCTGAAATAATTGTTCATACAGCATTTGGGACTAGTTTGGCGATTATTTTACCAACGGCAGTCAGTAGCACGTTGGGACATAGAGTTCGAGGTAATGTTGATTGGCATATGGTTGTTTTTTTGGCCATTGGTGGACTAATTGGTTCATTAGCTGGTTCATCTGCAGCAGCAGTCATCCCTGGAGAAACTCTTAAAATATGTTTTGGCTCAATGCAAATTCTTATAAGTCTAAAACTACTTTTTTATAAAACCCCAATTTTAACGACCGATACCCCTAAAATAAAATCGTCATCATTAATCTTGGTTGGTTTAGCTGGTGGCCTGTTCTCTGCCTTCTTTGGTATGGGTGGTGGAGTTGTTGCGGTACCATTGATGCTGATGTTACTAAGACTGCCGATCCATCTTGCTATTGGCAACTCTAGCGCCTTGATTGTTATTTCATCCCTGTCAGCGGTAGCTTGCTATATCTTTTACGGCTTGCAGCAAGCAACGGTAGCACCTTTCTCTCTTGGTTATGTTAATATATTGATAGCCCTCATGGTGGCACCATTAACTATAATTTTTGCCCGCATTGGCGTAAAACTTGCCAGTCGTGCCAGCCAGGCAAAGCTGATAAAAATATTTGCCATAATGTTGATGTTTGTCGGAATCAAAATTCTACTTAAATTGTAGGAGGAATAAATGATACGCCAACCAGCAGTTGCAGGAAGTTTTTACCCAGCCAACCAAAGTGAATTGTCAGCCCTAGTTGATTCAATGTTGCAGCAAGAAAGTGAAGTTCATATAACTAAGGGGATTATTGTTCCTCACGCTGGTTACGTTTACTCAGGATCGGTTGCCGGAAAAGTTTTTGGCCAAACCAAAATACCAAAACGGGTTATTATCATTGGCCCCAACCACAGCGGTGTAGGTGCAAATATTGCTGTTAGTGGAGCAGATAGTTGGGCGACACCGCTGGGGAATATTCCTATTTCAACAAATTTACGAAATGAATTGTTGGCAGCCATTTCAGCAGCAGTGATAGATGATCAGGCTCACCGCTCTGAACATTCTATTGAGGTTATGTTGCCATTTCTACTCAAGAAACAACCTGAGTTGGAGATATTACCAATCAGTTTATCGCAATTATCATTAGCGGCTTGCCTGCAATTTGGTAGTGCTATTGCGGCAATAATAAAACAACAGAACAATGAGGTACTTTTACTCGCAAGTACCGACATGAATCACTTTGCTAGTGCAGAGCAATCTAAAGAATTAGATTTTATGGCAATTAATGCGATGACCAGTTATGATCCGCAGCGTCTATATCAAGTGGTAAGAGAAAATCGGATCAGTATGTGCGGGGTGTTGCCAACCATAACAGTTATGCAAGCAGCTCACGATCTTGGTGCTACCGACTGCAAACTGATTAATTATGCCCATTCAGGGCAAGTAAATGGTGATAACAACCGGGTGGTTGGGTATGCCGGTTTAGTTTTAAATTAAGATTAAATTTACAACATTTTAAGGAGTTTTCATGTCAGATCTACGTGTCCGTTTTGCCCCTAGTCCTACGGGATACCTCCATATTGGTGGAGCCAGAACGGCTTTATTTAATTACCTGTTGGCAAAAAACCAAGGCGGTAAATTTGTTTTACGAATTGAAGATACCGATCTCGCCCGTTCTACTCAGGAATCTGTCGATGCTATCTTAGATGCTATGGAGTGGCTCGGCTTGTCGTGTGATGAAGGACCATTTTATCAAACGGAACGCTTTGATCTATATAAACTTAAAATTCAGCAACTCCTCGATGAAGGTAAGGCGTACCGTTGCTATTGCAGTGCTGAAGAGCTTGATGCTAAACGTGAGAAAGCTAAACAAGCTGGTGAGAAACCTAAGTATGATGGAACTTGCCGCAATCGTATAGATCAACCTGATGCCCCCTATGTTATCCGCTTTAAGCTCCCCGAAGGGCGAGAAGAGACAACATTTGTAGATCAAGTAAAAGGTTCTATTACTTTCCGCCATGAGGAGTTGGATGATTTAATCATTCAACGCACCGATGGCTCTCCAACCTACAATTTTGTTGTCGTTATTGATGATGCTGAAATGGGAATAAACCTTATTGTCCGTGGTGACGATCATATCAACAACACTCCACGCCAAATTCTCCTTTACGAAGCACTTGGCTACGAAGTCCCAAACTTTGCCCACGTACCAATGATTCTTGGGTCAGATAAAAAACGCTTATCTAAACGACATGGTGCTACATCGGTAATGGTTTATAAAGAGATGGGCTATCTTCCCGAAGCCTTGGTAAATTATTTAGTCCGTTTAGGCTGGTCATTTGGAGATGAAGAAGTATTCAGTATGGCTGATTTAATTGAAAAATTCAGTCTGAAGAATGTTGGCCGCTCTGCTGGTGTATTTAATCCCGAAAAACTCCTATGGCTCAACAGTCACTATATAAAAACTGGTGATCCGCAGCGGTTAGCAGAATTACTAACCCCATTTTTGCAGGAGAAGGGGATAGACGTAACCACTGGACCAGACTTAATTTCTGTAGTTAAAGGCCTGCAAGAACGTTCAGCAACTTTACTAGAGATGGCTTCTGGTGCTGAATTTTATTATGCAGCACAAGTCTCCTACGATGAAAAAGGGGCAAAGAAGTTCCTAAAAACGGAGCAAGAAGGATTATTTACCCTCCTACTAGAGAAACTCGGTGGTTGTGATGACTTCACTGAAAAAGGTTTAGAGACTATTTTTGCTGAGGTTATTGAGCAAACAGAATTAAAGTTTGGTAAAGTTGCGCAGCCTTTACGCTTTGCACTAACCGGTGGAGCGCCGAGCCCAGGGATTTATGATGTTCTTGAGGTTTTAGGAAAAGATGTCGCACTACAAAGAATTAATCAAGCTTTAGCAGCCATCGCAGCGAAAGCATAACTAATTTATCTGGTTTGCCGTGAACACAGCAACAATGTTCACGGCAAACATTTAAAGCTATGTTGGTCAATGGATTATTAACTATGAAAATATTCGCTATAGTTTCACATCTAGCTGCAATTTGTATATTGTTAGTACTATTTTATACGGCCGGTGCCCCAGAGAAGTCATCAGATTGGGCTTGGCGAGGATTCTTTATTGTCCTTCCCATAATTAATCTCTTTCTCCTTTTAAAGAATAAGAAAATAGAGAAAAAATAAGCCCAAACATTCTCAAGAAGAATTCCTGTTAAAATATCAGCTATAAATCTAAGTACATTCCATTCTGGAGGGTAGACTTGATGGCTAAGCTCTTATTCACGTTACTGATAGTTTTTTTATCGGCAGTAAACTTTTCATTTGCCGCTGGCCCAAGTTTCGATTGCAAGAAAGCATCCCACTATGTTGAGCAAGTAATATGTAAATCGGCTGAGCTTTCGCAACAAGATTTAAAGTTATCCCAATTATATAAAAAAGTAAGATCAAATCTTACTGCCGACGTAAAAAGTGATCTAAAAAAAGAGCAGCTCACTTGGCTAAAAAAACGTAATACTGAATGTCATCTTGCAGTAAAAAAAGCAACAAAATGTTTAGCTAAACAATATACTGAACGCAATGCTGAGCTTGCAGTTATGTTGGCTTTCGATGCGCATAAGAAGCAATCTGGGGGAGAATTAAAAGTCCTGCGGATTACCCCAAAAGGGAATAATGTAAGCGCTAGCAGACAGGTAGTATTTCAGATTGATCAACCAGTTGTACCCATTGGAAGAATGGAGCGGGAAAGTAAAGATATTCCGATTACCATTGAGCCAAAGCTAAGTTGTGAATGGCGTTGGCTAAATACTAGTGCCTTAGCATGTCAATTGTCTGCAGACCAAAAAATGAAATCTGCAACTAGGTATAGGGTTACGATTAAACCAGAATTACAAACCGAAAATGGCGCAACCTTAAATGGCAAGATTCACCATAGTTTCACAACTAGCCGTCCCAAAGTTACCTACACCCGTTTTATTAACTGGTTAACCCCGGGAACCCCATTAATTCAAGTTACTTTTAATCAACCGGTAACCAAAAGTTCCGTTGAAAAATCGCTAACTATGACTGCACGTAAAAGTGGCAATGGTAAACCGGTAAATGTAATTGCTTTTCCCGATGATATCCCTCGAGATAATCCGTTGTGGATCGCTTTTAGTAATCCAGAAGCACAAACGTCAGTTAACGATCAAAAAACCTCTATTTTGTCTCAAGAGGCCAGAAAGGTATGGGTAGTTAAGCCCATGCAAGAATTGCCCTCTGAAGCAACTATATGGTTTGATGTTCGTCCAGGGTTAAAATCGGCAGATGGCAATGAAAAAGGGATAGAGAAAAGAACTGTTGTAAGTTTTGAAACATACCCAAATTTTAAATTTATCGGTATCGGTTGTACCCCTAAAGGAAAAAAACAATTTAAAACTATAACTTTTGATGAATTATCAGCGGTAAAAGGTAGTGCCGATATTGAGCGTTGCGCCCCCTTAAACTCGGTGGCTCTAATTTTTTCTGCTCCGGTACTAAGTTCAACGATAAAAAACCATGTTAATTTTAGCCCTCGCTTAGATGGAAACAGAAAAGATTATGACCCTTGGGAAAACACTCATGATTACACTCGTCTGACCTCTCCACACCGGTCTGGACGCGTTTATAAGTTTTGGTTACCGGAGTCATTGCAAGCGAATCAAGAATATCAAGTTGTTGTCGACAACGATAATTTTGTTGATGAATTCGGACGCAAATTAAAACACAAAACTACTTTTGCCTTTCATACCGGACACAGAGAACCTGAGTTACGAGTGCCACACAATTTTGCGGTACTGGAAAAAGGTGTCGAGAGTGCTGTTCCACTGTACGTAACTAATTTAGAGAACGTAAAAATTGCGTTTGATAAACTTAATGCTAGCAATTCAAGTAGGGCCTTAACTCATGACATCAAGGTTAATGCAGCGAAAGATATTGCCTATGCCATCCCCTTGGATACAAGATCTTTACTAGATGGCAAATCTGGCATTATGTTCGCGCGTTTACAGCCAGACCCAAAACCACCAGCGTGGTACTCGGATGAAAAAATACTCGCCCAAGTTACGCCATTTCAAGTTCATCACAAGTCTGGACACTTTAATTCTCAAGTATGGGTTACCTCCTTTGCCTCTGGTGAACCTATAGCTAATGCACGCATTTCACTATTGATAGGTTCATACGAAGATTTACCAGGACTTAAAGAGACAGAATATTTTGCAACTACAAATAGTGATGGCTTAGCAATTTTACCGGGGTTAGCCGAGATTGATCCAGGGCTAGAGTATGTATACGGTGGCCGTAAAATCGATGATCCCGGCTTATTTGTTAAAGTCGAACATGACAACGACATGGCGTTACTACCCCTTAACTATAATTTTTCGGTAAGCAGTAACGATGTCTACCCATACTTACAAGAAAAAGGTGGGCACTCTCATGCGTGGGGAACTACTGCACAAGGGATATATAAGCTAGGCGATACGGTTCAATATAAAATTTATGTGCGTGACCAAACCAATAAACATTGGAGTTCTCCGAAAAAAGTTGGTTACGATCTTCAAGTTTATGATCCACAAAATCGATTAATTCACGAGAAAAAAGGGATTACTTTAAGCGATTTCGGTTCATTTGCTGGCGATTTTATTGTTCCAACTCAAGGGACAGTAGGGTGGTATGAATTTTCCCTTAGTTTGTCTGATGACGACGAAAAAGGAACCGAACAAACTTGGTCACCAATGTCGGTATTAATAAGCGACTTTACCCCTGCACCATTTAAAGTAACTACTGAGCTAAACGGCGACTTATTTAAATCTAAGGATCAAATAAAAGTAACCTCTTTAGCTTCACTACATTCTGGTGGCCCATTTTCTAAAGCTGAAATACGTTTAACCGCAAAAATTGAACCTAAGCCATTTTCTACCAATACTCCGCAAACCAAAGGTTTTATTTTTGGTAGTAGTAGCGGTAAATATCTAACTAGTGAACAACAAAATCTACTTGATGTCAGGGGTAAATTAAATGACCACGGACAATACATTGATGCTTTTAATTTACCTGAAACAGAAATTTACTATGGTTCAATAAACGTTGAGTCGGCGGTAAAAGATGAACGTGGTAAATTTATTGCTGCCTCAGCAACAGCCGACTTTACCGGGAGGACCAGTTTTGTCGGATTACGTAATACCAGCTGGCTGTATAAAAAAGGTGAACCAGCAGTATTTGAAGCAGTCGTTGTTAATCCCCAAGGTGAACTTGAGTCTGGGGTCAATATAACCATAGAGATTAAACATCGTGAGTATAAAGCTTCGCGGGTAAAAGGGCCGGGAAATGCGTATTTAACCAAAAACATAATGGCTTGGGTTGATGAATCTAGTTGTACGTTACAAAGTAGTAGTAACGCCTCCCAATGTAATTTCACCCCCCAGCAGCCCGGTTATTATCAATTTGTCGCTAAAATTAAAGATCAACAAAAGCGTGAACACAAAACTACGATTTACGCTTGGGTAACTGGCAGCGGCAGCATTGTTTGGGATCAAACTAACGACGCTACTTTACAGATCATAGCCGAACAATCTAAATACGAAATTGGCTCTACTGCACGTTATCTAATTAAAAACCCATTCCCGGGTGCAAAAGCATTAGTAACTGTAGAACGTTATGGCATTCTTGATAGTTGGATTGAAACCTTAGACACCAGCACACCGGTTATCGAAGTGCCAATTAAACCAGATTATCTCCCTGGGTTCTATTTT
>JADGED010000084.1 GCA_016744555.1 Desulfuromonadaceae bacterium | reverse complement strand
GGGTTGATATAGTAACCTAGGCTTGTTTCCACAATGTGGTCGCTGTTAACTGCCCAGATGTATATGAACCAGTTGCCAGCAATCAGCAATCCGCTAGCAGAAAGCTTTAGCAGGTTGCCAGAATCCTTGACGACCAGTGCCACTTCAGTCCACCGCTGCTGAACGCCTATGATTATACAGAGAAAGAGGCATGACCATATAATACGATGACAGAGGATTTCAAAGGGAGCAATGCCCTGTAGTTGCTTCCAGTAAGCAGGGAGAAATCCCCAGGTGAGGAATGCTGCAATGCCAAAGAGGACACCTGTAATCTGTCGATTCATATTTCAATCCACACGATAGTAAATTCCGTTATCGAAATTTCAGCGTTAGAGTAAAGCTTTATGGGCAGTAGGATCATACCAAGTTGTCAATATGACGGCAGGTGAGGTTCTTCCAGTATTTTAACTCCTGTAAGCAATATAATCCCAGACTATGAGCAGCGCTTCTTTGTCTTGGAATATAGAAGGTAGGTTTTTCTCTCACCGCAAGAATCGAGTGGTTAGCATTGAAGACAACCTTTATTCTACACCCTAGCATATTGGCATAAGGAATATACATGGAAACAATTAATAAGAAAATGGGCGTTTCGAGTGGCTGCTGTTGTTGATTTTATCGCTTAATTTGGAGGCATCATTTTGTCAGCGTTGCTGTGATGATCTGCTTAGTTAGAATCTATAGCCTTCCATCTAAAATATTTCAGCTGACTTTACATGTGCTGCGGACAAAAGGTAAACTTCCTCACCTATTTCGACTGTGAGGAAAATTATGGCTCCACAAGTTAGCAAGCACCCGTTTGAGCAACTAACTCCAGATTTTATTATGGATGCAGTTGAGTCCCTAGGTTATCGTTGTGATTGCCGGATTTTAACCCTCAATAGCTATGAAAACCGGGTTTATCAGGTGGGGATTGAAGATCACGAACCGCTGATTGCCAAGTTTTATCGCCCTGAACGTTGGAGTGATGGGCAAATTTTAGAAGAGCACGATTTTATGCTGGCGCTTACCGAGCAAGAATTGCCAGTTGTAGCCCCATTGGCAAGTGCTAGTGGGGAAACTTTATATCATTATCGTGACTTTCGCTTTAGTTTGTCACCCTGCAAAGGTGGCCACGCTCCAGAGTTAGATAACCTTGATCACCTGCTAGTGCTTGGCCGCTTGCTTGGTCGTATCCATTCAGTTGGGGCGATCCGCCCTTTTAGTGAGCGCCCTGCTCTACGGAGCCAAAACTTTGGCCACGATTGCGCCGCCTACATTGCCGAAAATTTCATTCCACCAGAATATAGTGAATCTTACCAAAGCTTGACCGCAGATTTACTGCAACAGGTTGATGCTTGTTATGCGCGTGTAGGGGCAACTACCAATATCCGCGTTCATGGTGATTGCCACTCCGGAAACATGTTGTGGCGCGATGGTGCCCCCCATTTTGTCGATTTTGATGATTCCCGCATGGCACCAGCAATTCAGGATTTGTGGATGTTGTTATCTGGATCAGCGGAACAGCAGCGAATCCAGTTTGATAAAATTTTAACCGGCTACCACCAGTTTTACGATTTTAATCTAGCGGAATTGCAACTTATCGAACCTTTGCGAACCTTACGGATGATCCATTATAGCGCTTGGCTAGCTAGCCGCTGGGCTGACCCCGCTTTTAAGAAAGCCTTTCCATGGTTTAACACGCTGCAATATTGGGGTGAACATATCTTGGAATTGCGAGAGCAGTTTTCGTTATTGCAGGAGCCGTCACTGGCATTGTGATGCGATTCAGTAGAATAGGCTGATGGTTTTCTACTTTCCCGCACGGAACTGTTTAGATGGAAGATTGTCCGTCTAAGATATTGCTAGGTTTAAAATTGGAGATAGAAGTGATAGCAGTCATTTTCGAAGTTATTCCAAATGCCACAGTTAGATAAGTGTCTTAACCTTATTAGCGGTAGGGTGTTGGTGGTTCTTAGAGTTTGTATAGCGGTTGAAAAAAGATTGCCCTAATTGAAAGATATGTAAATGTGTAAATACAGTTTTTTAGATGATTATAGTGAAGGGTGTCACCCCAGAATACTTGCGGCACTTGCTGACACAAATCTGGTTCAGCAAACCGCTTATGGCAACGATGACTATTCAGCACAGGCCAGAAAGTTGATCTGTGAACACCTTGGCGGAAAAGACATCCCGATCTACTTTGTTGCTGGCGGGACTCTTGCCAATATCATTATTACGTCAAGCGTCCTTAGGTCACACGAAGCAGTTATCGCGGCGAGCACTGGGCACATAGTCGTTAGAGAGACTGGGGCAATTGAAGCTACCGGGCACAAGATTATTACTGTTGCCACGGAGAATGGAAAGTTGGCTTCTAGTGATATCGAGGCTGCGTTAGCAAGCAATGCCCATTATCCTCACATGGCTAAACCTCGCTTAGTATATATTTCCAATGCGACAGAAGTTGGTACTATCTACACAAAAGCTGAGCTGCAGGAATTGTCAAAAACCTGCAAAAGGAATGACCTGTTGCTGGTATTGGACGGGGCTCGGTTGGGTGTCGCATTAACGGCCAATGGTAATGACCTTACTCTAAAGGATATTGGGGAATTAACCGATATCTTCTGGATTGGTGGGACTAAAGCCGGAACATTGATGGGCGAGGCTATCGTCATTCCTAATAAATCCCTTGCCGAGGAGTTTGACTTTCATATTAAGCAGCGTGGTGGGTTGCTAGCAAAAGGTCGCCTGTTGGGGTTGCAGTTTACAGAGTTGTTCACCGCTGGGTTGTTTTTTGAACTTACACGACATGCAAATGCTATGGCGGAAAAACTGTCGGTTGCTATCACTAAAAGCGGCTATGTGCTTGCCGCTCCGACAGAGAGTAACCAGATATTCCCGCTTCTGCCGAACACTATGATTAAAATTTTACAGGGAAAATATGGTTTTTATGTTTGGGAAAAAGCTGATGAGAACCATTCTGTGATCCGCCTTGTCACCTCTTGGGCGACGAATGAAAAGCAAGTAGACTCCCTAATTTCTGACATCAAAGACTGGATCCATTTTCAAGAGTGATATGTTCAGTGTTTGGAAGTTTTGAACCCGCCAATCCATAACTAATGGTTGGCGGGTTTCATAGCGCAACTGGCAGTTTTACATAAGAGTCTGCACTTACAACCACTAACCTAAAATTAATCGGCTAGAGGGTCTTCCCCTTCTTCCCAGCCACCAAGGTATTTTTCTAGTAGATGGAAATCTTCCCCCTTGTGCTCAGTTAGGGTGACATACATCTGCTTTTTATCCACTCCCCAGTATTTGTTCATCAATTCCATAAAGCCAAGAGCTAGATCTCTGCGTTGTTTTAGGGTTCGACCTTCGCGAATATCGGCATTGACTACCGCAACTCCACTTTCTGGGTCAGTTGCGCGCCCGATAGATAAGTTATGGGTTCCAAACTCGCGAATTGAAATGCAGATATGATCTGTCCCGGTATCCATGATTTGGGAAAATAGCTGTCTTGCCTCAGCTGAAAAAGGGACTTTTTCTTCATCTTGCAAGCTGCGATTAATTTCAAACTGTAAGTGTGGCATGACATTCTCCTTTTCATTGTTTGCTTAGTCGGGGATAGCACGATATTTGTAGTGATGCTTTACAGGTACTCCTAGGCTTGGCTTTAGTTCTGGGTAATCTTTTGATCCAGCTCAGTTAAGCTACTGACTGTTATTGTCGGTTCTATCCCCCAGGGGTCAAAGATCGCATCGGCAGAGCGTTGTACCCAGGCTGACTTCATCCCCGCAGAAATCGAGCCGATGACATCAAAGGGGTTGCTGGAAACTAACCAAGCATCGCCTCCTGTTGCCTCAGATTGGCGGAGAAAATGGCTGTATACACCGGGGTTGGGTTTGAACGATTTGACCTCGTCGACACTGACGACACCGAGAAACATATCGCGGATTCCGGCGTTGGTCAGCAATACTTCGAGAGCATCTGCCGCACCATTGGAAAAAGCAAACAGGCGGAAACCAGAAGCTTTCAGATTGGACAGCCCTTCTTTTACGTCAGCAAACGGCGGTAGGACACGATAGATGCCCATCAACTCCTTTTTTTGTTCATCACTCAGATCAACAGTATAAAAAGTGCAGGTGTAATCGAGTGCTTGGCTAGTACAGACGGCAAAAGTTTCGTAATTCTGCATCAAGCCTTTGCGAAACGAATATTCCAATTGTTTGTCTCGCCAAGTGGTTGAAAAAGCCTTCGCTTTATCGCCCACCAGAGTTTCCAGTGCGGTTAGTACTCCGTGAGTGTCGATTAAGGTGCCATAAACGTCAAACGCTAATGTTGTTTGTAGAGCCATATGGTCCTCCAATAATTATTAATCGCTTATGCTCAATGCTTCTTCGGGTTGGTGATTTATGTAATTCTTTCGAGTTGGCCTACCTTGCTGCCACGCAACTGAGTAACTTAGCTCTTTGAAGCTAGAAAAGTTCCGGCGCCAATCATAATGCCACCGGAGGTTCTGTTGAGAATCTTTTGGCCACGTGGTGAGTGGATATAAGTTCGGGCTGAAGATGCAAAGGCTGCAATCATCATCAACCCTACCATTAAACCAATTAAGGTCAAAACTGCCGCTAGGGCGATGTCTCCACCTGACAAAGCCGACAAGTTCATAAAGGTTGGCAAAAAGGCGATATAGAAAAGAATCACCTTTGGGTTTGAGGCGGAGATAAGAAATCCTTGCAAAAAACTTAGGTTTGATTTTACTTTTAAGCCCCTTTTGTCGTGATTATTTTTCGCAGGCCCACGCCACATTTTTGCCCCCAAGTAAATCAAATAGGCGGCACCACAAAACCTGATAACCGTGAACGCTTCACTCCAATGATCTGCTAAGGTAGCTAGGCCGTAGCAAGCGAGAACTAGGTAGATAATGTCACTAATAACCATCCCCAATGCTAAAGAAAAGCAGGCAGCGGCACCCGATGCCAAGGCACGACTTAAAATAGCAAAAACTCCTGGACCTGGAGTAATGCCAAAAATAAAAATTGCGAGCAAAAAAGTGAATGAACTTTCAATAGTCATATTTTACCTGCTTTATTACTGTTCTTAAGCGTAATGATTAGACTTCAATCTCACTTGGGCATACACCATCTGGGGAAAACCACTCTTCTTCGATAAAATCGGTATCGGTAATTTGATCTACGTTACGTTTTAAGTATTTACCTTCAGCAATTACGGCAACGGTACCGTCGGGTAGATATAGCTCTCCGGTACCGGAAAAGCGACGGCCACGGTCACTGGTGATGCGACCAACAACTTTTATTTCTACCCCAAGAGGCACTGGCTTCTTGTATTTGACCTGCAGATCCATTGTTACCCCGAAGGTCTTTTGGCCGTAATGGGCCATAATTGCTCGGCCAATAACCTCATCGAGAATTGTTGCTGAAATTCCACCGTGGGCGATGCCGGGATAGCTTTGATGTTCAGTCTTGGGGGTGAATAGTGCGATCACCTCTTTTTCACTAGTTTCGTAGAAGCGCGCTTTTAGACCTAGTCCATTTTCGGTACCACAAACCAAACAGTTTTTAGAAATATGTTGGTCGTTGCAGATTTTATGCTTCATTTCTTGCTCCAATTGATTTTATGCGCATTTGCACGTGCAATATTGATGTTAAGTGGTGTTAGATTAGCATTTTATAGCAGCTATGATAGTAATATTTTTTTTAAGGTGATAGCATCTAGGTTTCTGTTGAAGATGTTTTATCAATTTTTAAAACCGTAACAGCAGCGAGGATAATTTTTCTATGAATGCAGCACGTACCGCAATGTTGATGACGTTACTCACTTTGGTTTTAGTTGGTGCCGGTGGCGCTCTGGCGGGCCAGGGCGGCGCTTTATTTGCCTTAATTATAGCGGCAGCAATGAATCTTGGTAGCTATTGGTTCTCTGATAAAGTTGTAATTAAAATGTACCGTGGTGAAGAGACCCAAAGTGGCCCACTTTACGAAGTGGTAAAGGAGATCTGCGAGCAGAACGCTTTGATTATGCCTAAGGTCTACCATTTGCCCCAGTCAACCCCCAATGCTTTTGCTACCGGTCGCAATCCTAGTCATGCAGTTGTGGCGGCAACCGATGGAATTACCCAGATTTTGAGTCGGGATGAACTAAAAGGGGTAATGGCGCATGAGATGGCACATGTGCAAAATCGTGATATTTTGATTGGTTCGATTGCTGCTACCTTTGCTGGGGCGATAAGCTTTATGGCAAATATGGCGCAATGGACAATGATTTTTGGTGGTAGTGACGATGAAGATAGTAATCCCGTAGCTATGATCGCCATGATGATATTAGCTCCGATTGCTGCCATGTTGGTGCAGATGGCAATTTCTCGTTCGCGCGAATATGGCGCTGACGCTAAGGGGGCACAATTGTGTGGCAACCCCCATTCATTAGCTAACGCCCTGCGCAAGCTGGAAAGTGCCAATCAGCGTGCGCCGATGCCAAAAGTAAATGAAGCAACCGCACATATGTTTATTGTTAACCCCTTAAGTGGGCAGAAAATGGCAAAACTTTTCTCTACCCATCCGCCGATGGAAGAGCGAATCCGGCGCTTAGAAGGGATGCAGATTTAAGTGGCTTCTACCCCAACTGATAGTCCTCGCCGTGCAGCATACGAAATATTGCAGCGAGTCGCCGATGGTGCCTTTGCTGATGTTGTCCTCGATACGGTTCTGCAGCGCTCGAATCTCGATTTGCGTGATCGCCGTTTAGTAACCGAATTGGTTTATGGTGTCCTACGCTTAATGGGACGGGTCGATTTTGCCCTAAGTCAATTTTGTGATCGCCCTCTAGACCGGCTTCAGCGTGAAGTCTTGTGGCTGTTGCGATTGGGTGCATACCAACTATTGGAACTTGATCGTGTCCCTGCCCACGCTGCGGTTAATTCAACTGTAGAGCTTACCAAAGAGCTCCATCTGCATGACGCTGTGGGGTTTGTGAATGGCGTTTTACGTTCGTTCGAACGTGGTAGTGCTGATATTCCTTGGCCTGCAGCAGAAAAAATCAAACCCTACTTGCAGCATGTTTGTAGCCAACCGGTGTGGTTGACCAAAGAGGTTATGCGTCAATTACCCAATGTTGAAGCTAGGGCCTTTGGCGAAGCGCTGGCAACTGCCCCGCCAATGACGTTACGGGTTAATACTTTAAAGATCAGCCGTGACGATTATCTGCATGAGCTGGAGAATTCTGGCCATCAAGCGGTTCCCTGCTCTTTTGCTGCAGAGGGTGTAACGATCACTAAGCGTGGCGAAGAGCCACTACCGGGAAATGACGAAGGTTGGTATCAGGTGCAGGATGAGGCGAGTATTTTGATGTCCCACCTCCTTGATGTTAATTCTGGGCATAATATTCTCGATGCTTGTGCTGCTCCTGGTGGGAAAACAACCCACTTGGCGACCCTTGGTGAAAATCGTGCCCCTGTTTTAGCTCTGGATAAATATCCACAACGGGTAGAATTAATTACCCAAAGTGCGAAACGCTTGGGCTGCTCTACTATTACTGCTAAAACCTGTGATTTAACCGAAACAGTTGATTTTATCGAAGCCCAAAGTTTTGATCGGATCTTGCTTGATGCCCCTTGCAGTGGTCTTGGTGTGCTGCGCCGGAATCCTGAAGGGCGCTGGAATAAATCGCCAGCAAACCTGCGTGAACTA
This sequence comes from Desulfuromonadaceae bacterium, assembly GCA_016744555.1. Classification (GTDB taxonomy): domain Bacteria; phylum Desulfobacterota; class Desulfuromonadia; order Desulfuromonadales; family Geopsychrobacteraceae; genus Desulfuromusa. Next base: position 1,812 of record JADGED010000084.1, on the reverse strand, counting down.
GCAGCCACCCAAGCCGAAATTTTGAATACGGTAGCACCAATGTTAAAAGTTGGTGGTAAATTACTATATTCTGTTTGTACATTTAGCCACATCGAAACTGATGCTATTATTGAGCAGTTTCTGGATGACCATCAGGAATTTGAACGGTTGGATTTGCACCAGCAGCTACCTGCAGAGTGGAGTGATTTATTCACATCTAAAGGGACATTGCGTAGTTACCCCCATCGTCATAATGGCATGGATGCTTTTTTTGCCACATTATTACAGCGGCGTTGAAATTGTTGTCGCACAAAATATCAATGAATTGGATCTATACAAATGATTAAAATTTCCCCTTCAATCCTCTCGGCCGACTTTTCCCGTTTGGGAGAAGAAGTTAAAGCTATTGAGGCTGCCGGTGCCGATTATGTTCATGTTGATGTTATGGACGGTCATTTTGTCCCTAATATAACTATTGGCCCATTGGTTGTTGATGCGGTTAAGCCGGTAACTACATTGCCTCTAGATGTCCATTTGATGATCGAAAACCCCGACCAATATATCCCTGCTTTTGCTAAGGCCGGTGCCGATATTATCGTTGTCCATGCAGAGGCGGTGCGACACCTCCACCGTACCATTCAATTGATCAAATCTTTGGGAAAGCGAGCTGGCGTTTCATTAAATCCAGCGACATCGCTTTCGTGTCTTGATGTCATTCTCCCAGATTTGGATTTAGTCTTGCTGATGACGGTAAATCCAGGCTTTGGTGGCCAGTCATTTATCGAAAGTAGTTTGCCAAAAATTGCCGAGCTGCGCAGTCGGATTGATGCGTTGGGGCTGCCGATTGAGTTAGAGGTGGATGGTGGTGTAAAAACCGATAATATCGAGGATATTGCTGCGGCCGGCGCCGATGTGTTTGTCGCAGGCAGCGCTGTGTTTGGTGCTAGTGATTACCAGGCAACTATTGGTACGCTGAAAGAAAATGGCCATAAAGGGCAAATGCGTCGTTAGGGAGAGAATATGTCCAGATTGATTTTATTGCTATTGAGTTTGCCGTTGTTGGCGGGCTGCCTTGCTGCGTTGGAGCCGGCTCCGGCCATTGATGTGGTCAGTAGAAGCTTTAGTGAATCGATGCGTTGGAAGGATTTCTCGGCGGCGGCAAAATACGTACACAGCGACAGCCGTGATGCCTTTTTAGCCCAGTTTACAGTTGACGACGATCTCCATGTTGTGGATAGCCGAATTGATTATCTCAATATTGAGCAGGAGGATGCGGTAACAGTTACTTACAAATTGGAGTATTACCGGTTGCCATCGGGTAGCATCAAAAAGTGGGGCTGGGAACAGCAGTGGCAATTGCTGGAAGAAAAAGGCAAAGCAGATATGTGGTTGATCATGAATGAGCCACCGGCATTGCCATGGAAAAGATAGCAACAAGCTGCGTCCTAAGAACCTTACAATTGTATGTGCATCACGGAGCCGTTTAGCGGCGAAAAGTTTGTCGCCCTAGCTGTTTAGAAGTTCGGCTGGTGCAGGGCTGCATGGTCGAAACAGTGGATCACGTAAAGCAAGTTCTCTCCCCTTTTTTGAGTGATTACAATCCGTAATTTTTCATCTTTTCCCACAGGTTTTTGCGGCTGATACCAAGAATCGCTGCGGCTTCGGTTTTGTTGTCGCCCGATTTTTTCAACGCCTGCAGGATACATTTTTTCTCTGTGCTGGCAACCGCGTCGGCTAGGATTTCTTCGATATTCTCTTCTTCTGTTGCTGATTTTGGTTGTACGCCTCGCAGCTCAAAGGGGAGATCCCAGAGTTGGATCTGCGGCGCCGGAG
>JADGED010000083.1:4354-9635 GCA_016744555.1 Desulfuromonadaceae bacterium | reverse complement strand
CCTCTAGATCAATCCCCAAGCGACTTAGCTCTGCAGTTTCTAAACTGTCCTCATTGAAATGACGAGCAATAGAGGTACTGATAACGCAGGCAAGCATAATGGGGATAATAACTTCGTAACTATCAGTAATTTCAAACAACAAAAAGATTGCTGTCATCGGTGCGTGGGTTGCGGCAGCCAAAAAAGCCCCCATGCCAACCAACGCATAAGCACCGGCAGACAGTTCTGCCGCCGGAAAAATCATTTCAATAATGTGCCCATATGCGCCACCAGCTACCGCCCCAAGAAATAGGCAGGGGGCGAATAATCCACCCGGCATACCTGAACCTAAAGTAATTGAGGTGGCAACCATTTTAGCGATAACTAAAATTCCCAACAAATACCACGGGTGATCACCCAACAGCACCGTACCGACAAACTCGTACCCATTACCAAACACCTGCGGTAAGCCAATACCGATTATACCGACTGTCAAACCACCAAGAATCGGTTTGCTGAGGCGGGGCAACTTAATGGCTGCAATACGATCCTTAATCTTAAAGTGGAGGCCGATAAAACCAGCAGCAAGGATTCCAATCAAGACCCCCAGCATTACATAGAGGCCAATTTCCCAAAAATTATTCATCACGTACGGCGGCGCAACGATTTCAGAACCATCACCCAATAGCGCACGCGAGACTACTGTCGCCATCCCGCTAGAAATGACAATAGAAGTAAAGCTGGCAACCTCAAATGATGATAATAAAACTATTTCGGTGGCAAAGAATACGCCCGCAAGGGGGGCATTAAAGGTTGCTGCAACCCCTGCTGCTGCACCACAAGCAACCAAAACCTTAATCCGGTCACCACTTACTTTAAACATCTTGCCAAACTGACTACCAATGGTACCGCCAATGACCGCAATTGGCCCTTCCTGTCCGGCGCTACCTCCGGTACCAAGGGTAATCGCCGATGCCAACCCCTTGGTAAATAATGGTCGAAACGGCAGTTTGGCCCCCTTAAGGTTGACCTTAACTAAAAAACCGGCAAAACCACCTTTAATATCGTCGGCAAATAGCATCCACATGGGGATCAACAACAAACCACCAATGGCTGGAAAAAACATTACCCACAGCCTCTCGACACTCCAATACTCCAAAGAGATATCGAACAGTTCAAGCCCCTGCTCCACCACCGCCCAGTGAATTAGGTCAATAGTTTGCCGAAATAGATAATTACCCAAACCACCCAGCATCCCAACAATTACTGCCAAGATGATCAAAAAGGTATTATCGCTAATTTTCAGATGTTTGAGCAGAGATTGAATTGTCTGTTGCATTTGAGACATAATTTAATAAAACACGTTCTGCAACCTGGAAATACCACGCTGGCAAAACTTTTCCTTATTGACAAGATTTAACTATTAACCCACTAAATTGGGCACAATAAACCAAACAATAATTTTTACGCCAAGGCACCGTAGAGGTCAAGAAGATGATTCAATCAAAGGCAAAAGATTGGAAATAAATTGCTAATTTTGAAAATGGACAGCAGCTACAATTAAAAAACGATAAATGTCACTTTCTTGTTGTGGATAATTGCCACCAATTTTTGTCAATTAACTACCTGCAAACAAGTAAAATTTGCACTACTTTACCCGCGTGCGAAACCACCCAAACGGTAACTAGTCAATTTATCAACAATACGATATAGAAACTTGCAACGGAATGAAGCTTGCTAAAGTTATAATATAGAAATTGCGACGAGGAGGTTGAGCATGCAGATTTTTCGCTGGGGATTTTTAGCAGGGGTCACTTTTGTCTTATTCGCCTGTGCAGGAACGCAAGTCATTCCATCTCCTGCAGCAACGGGTTCAAAACCAAATGCTATAGTTGCCGCAGCACACAGTGCTTTGGGAACACCATATAGCTACGGTGGCAATACTCTCAATGGTTTCGACTGTAGCGGTCTAGTCAGCTATGCCTATCGCCAAGCTGGCATTATGGTTCCACGCAGTTCCAGCGAACAGTTTCGACAAGCTACCCGTGTTCCTCTGCACAATCTACAGGCAGGTGATATACTATTCTTCCGCCTTAACCCACCAAAAGTTTCCCACGTTGCTATTTATGCTCGTAATGGTCGCTTCATCCATTCACCATCAATGGGTAAACATGTTAGCTATGCATCCCTCGACAACCCATATTGGAGCAAACACCTGGTTGCTGCAGGTAGATTCTTGCCACGTTAAGCAACAATAAAGATAAATACATAATTGTGGGTCAAATGCCCCAATTATCTGAAATTTAAGCATAAAATCTTATTTTCTCACGCCAAGTTCTTGCCAAAAAGGAGAATCGAGGCTATGTTTTATGGTGCTACTGATGGCAAATAAAAATTCTATCATTGCTACTACCAACCATAACGCTAAACCTATCAAGACTAACCGTGGAGACCAATATGATCCGCACCGCACTGTTCATTTTTCTTTCACTGCTCATCACCAGTCAAGCATTTGCCTTTGGGGAAAAAGTTCGCCGCCCAAAAGCACGAGACTTTGGCAATGTCGTAATCAACAATTACAGTGAAGAGAACAAAGAGTTTGCCGTTGTGTTCCCCCATTGGCTCCATCGCGCTAAATATTCTTGTCGTTTATGCCATGTCGATATTGGCTTCGCCATGCGCACTGGAGACACCGATATCACCGAGCAAGACAATAATGCAGGGCTTTTTTGTGGCACTTGCCATAACAATGAAATAGCCTTTGGCTCAGTAGTTAATAGTAAGCTTCATGGCAAAATAAATCAGTGTGATCGCTGCCACTCGCAAGGGCAAAATGTCACCTTTAAGAATAGCTTTAGAGAGTTTCGGAAAACCATGCCCCGGGAGCGTTTTGGCAATGGTATCGATTGGATGACTGCCGAAGATCAAGGTAAAATAAAACTGGTCGATTTTCTTGAAGGGGTTTCCTTTCCACGTAAAGAGATGGAACGACAAGCAGACTTCAAACTTGAGGCTACTGTAGAGCAGATGCCTAAGATCATTTTTAGCCATGAAAAACATGCAAAATGGAACGGTTGCGAAACCTGCCACCCAGAAATTTTTCCGGTTAAAAAAGGGAGCCAGCCTTATACCATGCAACAGATTTTCACTGGCCAATACTGTGGCGCATGCCATGACAAAGTAGCGTTCCCCAACATTGACTGCCAGCGTTGCCACGTCGATAGTGTCCACTAAATGGGTAAAATCTTGACTAAATCAGCACAGGGATTACTTAGTTTGCTGGTAGTTTTTATCACGGTATTTCCGTGTGCAGCTTACTTCAATTTACCCCCCCTACCCACGGCAGACAAGTATGGCGATGTGGTAATGGATCAAAAAGCCACTGCACAGGGGCAAAAAGCGGTGGTTTTTTCCCATTGGAGCCATCGAGTACGCTTCTCCTGTCGGGTATGTCACTTTGAATTAGATTTTGCTTTCGTCGCAGGACAATCAGACATAAACGAAGAGGACATACTTGACGGTGATTTTTGTGGGGCATGCCACGATGGCAGCCAAGCGTTTGGTGTCACAAAACAAAATTGTGTTAAATGTCATACCGGTAACGATATTGACCGCAGTAAGCAATTTGCACAGCTACAAGATAAACTCTGGAAGTTACCCCAAGGGCAATATGGCAATCGTATCAATTGGACCTTAGCGCAGCAACGGGGGCTAATTAAGCCTAAATACAGCATGTTTCGCCCAGAGGAGAAACCTTTGGCGTTTGCTAAAGCCTTAGTGCTTGAGGCCGAATGGAGCTGGGTTTCTCCAGCAGTATTCAACCATGATACGCATACTCCGTGGCTGGACTGCGCAAATTGTCATCCCAGCATTTTCAATATCAAAAAGAAAACTACGAAGCACTTTCGGATGGAATATATTCTAGAAAAGAAGTTTTGCGGAGTTTGCCACTTTGCCGTTTCACTACCCATCGATGACTGCAGTGCCTGCCATCCAGACATGCGTAAGCGTTAGGAGATCACATGCCATTCGGATCGATTAAATTAAGCAGTACTTTTATAATTGCTATCAGCATGCTCGTTTTGATCGGCACAATTGCCTGTGCAGATCAGGACAATGATCCAAACCAATTCAACCAAAAAGTTCTGGCTCTGACGCAACAATGTAACGACAACGTGACCAATGAGCAGTTACTGCAGACAATATCTCAGACCAACGATCTCACCAAACAGATCAAAAAAAGCCAGCATCGGAAAAAAAAGTGGTTTATCATTCGCCTAAAACAAACCCGCAACCTTTGTCAGTACTATTTACAATTATCTAGCGCGAAAGATAACAATCTTACTGCGGAATAGTTGCTACGCATGAAATTGCCCCGTGGCGGAGATTTACCCCGCCCCGATAGCCAATCTAATCTTGCAGCGACAAACGTACCTTCCGCAGATAGTCTGCCCCTATCTTCTGTTCCCAGCTTTTATAAACTGGCTTAGCCATAGCGATCATCTGTTGCTTATCGGCAGCACTCAAACGGTAGAAAGTAACCCCAGAAGCTTTGGCGGCAGCAATCTGTTCGTCCTGTTGTGCCCTAGTTGCTACACGTGCTTTGGCACTCTCTTCTATCACCACAGTAGTTAAAATTTCTTGTAAATCTTCTGGCAACTTATTAAACCAGCGCTTATTGACGAGATGAACAAACAGACCTTGGGCATAATCAACTTGGGTAAAATGTTTGGCGACGGTAAATTTTTTCGTCACATTACAAACGATTGGGGTGTGATCCAAACCAGAAATTACACCGGTTTGCAACGCTTGCGGTACGTCCGGCCACGGGAGGACGGTGAATTTAAGTTTCCAAGATTTGTAGATATCGGTATTTACCGGAGCTTGAGCAATACGGAAATTTATCTGTTTAGCATCAACCAAATTTGCCACAGGTTCCTTAGTTGCCCAACCATAGGTTCCATATCCAGTTATGTCGAGAACCATCAAATTACTACGCAAAGCTGCGTTGCGATATTCATCCCAAAGAGCTGGAGTATTGCGGAAGGTTTCCAACTTATCGAAGGTATCGACCACAAATGGCAAGTTCACCAACCCTAGCTTGGGCGATACATTTGCAGCGGCTACCGACGAGCATAGCATCCCTTGAATGGCACCCATTTTCAATTTATTGATTACATCTTTTAATTCTTCAAAAGAAGGTGGAGTTTTTAAGTATAAAAATATTTCAGGTTCCACACCCTTTTCTTTTAAAAATGCAAGACATTCCCTACTTTTACTGCATCTTGGATTGTGATAATAC
>JADGED010000083.1:0-4344 GCA_016744555.1 Desulfuromonadaceae bacterium | reverse complement strand
GATCAGCGACGTTTGCAGCAGCAACTGAAGAACTAAGCATCCCCTGAACCGCTCCGAGCTTCAACTTGCTGATAACATCTTTTTCGCCACCCAATTGAGACAAGGGACGAAAATCGACATAAAGGCGGCCATTACTTTCGGCCCAAACCCGATCCCGTATTTTGTAACCAACACCAATGCCAGCGATTCCCGGATGGGCAACATTTGAGACAAGATAGGTATACTCAGCGCCAGCAGGGTCAAACTTTGGCTGCCAAGCACTTAATGCATCGCCAACTGCGATAGCCGGAGAACACAGCAGAAGCAGGGTGGCAATAGCTCCAAGAACAGATTTTAAACTTAATAACCGCATTGTAACTCCTATGATTGCATAGTCTCAATTAACAAAATTGATCGACAAATATACAAAGACAACTCCAATAACCTTTGATTTATGCAGTTTTTACAGTAGACTGAGCAAAATATCCAATTGATCTTTTTGCTAACAGCGTTCGATTAAACAGAACGGTACACTATGGAACTCTACCGACTTAAAAGTTTTTTAGCAATCGCAGACACTAGCAATCTAACCAAAGCTGCGCGCCAACTACATATCAGTCAATCGGCGCTGTCGAGCCAACTCCGGCAACTGGAAGAGGAGCTTGAGTTTTCCTTATTTGACCGTACTCCTCGCGGCATGCGCTTAAGCGGAAATGGCCAAGAAATTTTACCCCTAATAAAAGAGCTGCTTGAAGCTGAGGATAAATTATTAAAAAAAGCTCGCCTTATAAGCCAAAACATTGGTGAAGCATTACAGATAGGGCTAAATGCAGATCCAGGTTTTTTACAGGTGGGGGCAATCAACCGCAGGCTGCAATTACTTTACAGCGACATAAACGTCATTTTTCTCGCCAGCCAATCGGTTCGAGCGGCGCAAATGCTCCACAATGGTCAACTCGATTTAGCTTTTCTTTATGGTGCCATTAGCGATGCAGAAATTTGCTCACAAAAGTTACTGGATGTCCGCTTTTGTGTCGTCATTCCCAAAACAATCCAAATGGCATGCGACGATCTAAGTTGGGGGCAATTAGCAGCCCTGCCATGGATTTGGGTAGAACAAGGGTCTCCTCCATACGATGCCATGCTAGAGAAATTTGTGGGACTACGCCTTCATCCGAATCAAATAGTAAAAGCAGTCGATGAACATATAGTAAAAGAACTTGTAGTCGATGGTCATGGGGCGGCAATCATGCGCGAGGACGAAGCTAGACCATTAGTTGAAAGTGGACAGGTAACAATATGGACCAAAGGGTGGCTTACCATGCCATTAAACCTTGCATGGACGGTGACCAACAATGACAACACCTACATACGTAAAGCACGAGAAGCAATCAGCTATTTGTGGAAACCTGCCTTAGCTGAAGAGGTGGGAAACAGCAATTTCAACTATTGATATTAAACAGTTAGCTAAATAAAAAGGCGGCATAATTAAATTATGCCGCCCAATATCAAACTTGAGTACTAACGTCTACTTATATACTTTCCATAACCATCACGATCTTGTCTTTCAATATGGCTAACTAACCAATCTTTCAAGAAATTAAAAATGTCGGCTGGAGGCATACGCTCACCATTTTTTATTTTTTCTATAGAAGTACTAACTTTTTCTATAAAGTTTTTATGAACCAGTTGGTGTGCCGCAAGTTCAGGATAATTATGCTTGCGCATAATATCTTCCTCATCTTTAAAATGGTTCACGGTGTAATTAGCAAGTTCATCTAATATTTCACCCACCACCATTCTATCACCACCATCCTTCATGCAAGCGTAAAGTTCATTAATTATCTCTACTAAGCGACGATGTTGTTCATCCATCTTTTGAACACCAGTATTGTACTCATCTTTCCACTGAAACATTACCTTAGCGCCACCATTCCCCTGTGCTGGTGCGGCAACTCCGCCCCAACCTCCTGCAACGTTTTGCGGCGGCAATGATAGCTGCGCAGACGGCAATGACGATCCAACAGAATAATTTTGGCTTGGCATATTCTTGAGCTTAAACCTACTAAGTTGACGTTTCAATTCTGCCGCCTGACTTGACAGTTCTTGACTCGTTGCTGCACTTTCTTCAGCACTTGCTGTATTTTGCTGAATCACTTGATCTATTTGCTGCATACCAACATTAACTTGCGATATCCCTTGAGCCTGTTCATTACTAGAAGCGGCAATCTCTTCGATCAAATCTGAAACTTTACCGATAGAGCCAACTATTTCTTCCAGTGCTGCAGAGGTACGTTCGGCTATTTGTGTACCGCTATTAGCTTTTTGGATAGAGCCCTCAATTAACTCTGCAGTTTCTGATGCAGCCTTTGAACTTCGAGCAGCTAAGTTACGAACCTCTTCGGCAACCACCGCAAAACCTTTACCATGCTGACCAGCACGGGCAGCTTCAACTGCGGCATTAAGGGCCAGCAAGTTTGTCTGAAATGCAATTTCATCAATAACTTTGATAATCTTGCCAATATCTTGACCTGCAGAGTTAATTTCTGCCATCGCATTTATCATCTCAGACATACGTTCACTGCCGGTATTAGCTGAAGCGCTAGCGCCAATTGATAATTGATTGGCTTGCTGTGCATTATCGGTACTGGTGTTAGTTTGACTCCCAATTTCATTCATTGAGCTACTTATCTCTTCGACCGATGCCGCAGACTTTGCAGCTCCATCTGACAAGCTTTGCGCCGACTCACTAACTTGTGAACTACCAGAATCGATCTGATTGCTGACAGTAAGCACTTGCATCATTATTTGATTAAGGTCTTCACCCAACTTTTGTACGCTGCCACGAAGTTGGTCACGACCATCGCGCGGAGTAATATCAAAAGTTAAGTCTCCGCTAGCTAACCGGTTAAGAGCGTTTATCACTTCATTTTCAAGAGAATCAGCAAACTTATCCATAGTATTTGCTAGTTGGCCAATTTCATCACCACGATTCATATCTAAACGGGCATCGACATGCCCACGCTCAAGATCTTCTATCATGGCCACAGCACTTTTCATCGGCTTCGTCATTGAGCGAGTTACAACAAATGCCAAAAAAGAACCGATAAATAATGCGATAACTCCAATAACCAGCATACCGGTACGACTGCTATGGGCAGCAGCAATCATTTCACCATCTGTCATAATGTTCTGCTCAGACATATCTGCTATTTCCCACAGCAGCTTCCCAACGGTAGCTAGGTGTACAGTCGTTTCATTTTTATAAATTAAACTGGCTTCGGCGTTAACGGGACTGAATGGGCTGTAAACATCCTTAATTTTTTGTCCTGATTCATGCAAAAGTCGGTGCGGCTCTTCAAGGTCTTGAAGGATTGATTTAATTTCTGGCAGTAACTCTTCTGCCTTTTGCCGAGCGTCTCCATAATACCAAGTACCCAGAGCACAAGTCTTGTGATCAAGTTTAACTTTCAATTCTTTTATAGTCGGATCTTCAATAAAACTACGAACTTTATGTGCCCATTTAAGGTGTTTGATCTCTAAATTAAGCATTTCACTACGCAGCTTATTTCCTTGGGAAACTTCTATCCCACTATTTTCAACTGTAGATAAGCCAAAAACACCCCAAAGAAGGATAACCAGCAATAAAGCCAGAATAGTTCCTGAAAGTAGGACCATTTTTGTGCCAATTTTCAAATCATTAAACATTTCGCCTCTCCCATCATTGAGCGTTTGCAATTAAAAAAAACTTATTACGGGTGACATATTAGCACAATTCATATCCATGTCCAGACTATATGCTTACTCAACCCTTCAAAAAACATAAATTAATTGCATAAACTTTTTCTCAAACAAAAGTACAAGGACTACAGTTTGCCATTTCCCGAACTATTTATCCCAAGGCCACTGCGATAAATAGCTGATATTTCAGTATTTGCCACACATGGCAAACAACTCAAGGATACCTGATCGTATAGAAATGAGGATAACTAGCAATGGGGGATTTTAAACATGCGTTTTTTCGCAGAGAAGTGATAATCAGCTTTACTTTTTGCTAAGCTGCAACGGGGAAACATGCTGTTTCCCCGCCTAACATCGCCGATAAACATAAGGTCCATCTTACAACAATAAATGTCAACCCATTCACGGCATCCTTAACGCCGACCACCATCTGAAGGGGGATTCTCAGGTACGGCAACTAGTTGCCCATCTTTCTCCTCGCAGGTAGCCGCTACGGACTCACCTCTGCGACCGGTAAATTCAACCCTGTCACCGGCAGCTTTGCTTTCACATGCCTCTACCGCTTCAGGTGGTGCTCCTTTGGGGCCACCTCCCCTACCATTGGCAAAGCTTACTGCTGGAACC
>JADGED010000082.1 GCA_016744555.1 Desulfuromonadaceae bacterium | reverse complement strand
AGTCAGTGTCGTTGAATTGTTGGCAACAATTTGCGATGAATTTGGCATTTCCCATCCATCTGAAAATGTAAGTGTAAAAGTTTTTATTGATCTGATTAATACTTTCCTTCTCGCCGCACACAGTGATGGAAAGCAAGCAGTTTTAATTATAGATGAGGCACAAAACCTCAGTGTTGATGTGTTGGAGCAGATTCGCTTGTTGACAAATCTGGAAACCGATAAGCGTAAGCTGTTACAAGTGATTATGCTGGGACAGCCAGAACTTAACGAAATGTTAGAATCTCCTGAATTACGTCAACTTGCTCAGCGTGTCACTGCGCGTTACCATTTAGAGCCACTGTCCAGGAATGAAGTTGAAGCTTATTTAAATCACCGTTTAGCCGTTGCTGGAGTTGAGCGAACTTTGTTTCCGCCGAAGACAGTTAATAAATTGTATAGTTTGACCGGCGGAGTCCCGCGGATAATTAACCTTGTTTGTGATCGTGCTTTACTTGGAGCCTACGTAAAAGGTGAACATGCTGTTGCCCCTAGCTTGTTAGTTGCTGCTGCAGATGAAGTCTTTGGTAAAAAAAATAGCTCTAGTGGTACGCAGAGTTTATTTAGTTGGTTGATGGTGGGGTTATTAAGTTTGTTGCTAATATTTGGGTTGGTTTTTTTATTGCTACTGTTTGATCTCCCGCCGTCTGTATCGTGAAGTTTTATATTTAGCCGTAACGTGCCATTAGCGTTGGTAAGAATAGGTGGACTTTAGATAATGTCATTTATCCTTGAAGCACTGAAAAAATCGGAACAGAAACGTAGAAATGAGGGGAAGCAAGCTCCCCCCTCAATTCATGAGCGTACTTCATTGCAGACCGGCAAATCGAAACGCATTATAATAATATTGCTAGGCCTGTTAGTTGTTATTGGTGTTGGTTTGTTAAGTTATATAGTGTTTCTGCAGCAATCAGATCCTGTAAATTCAGAACTAGTTGTGACACCTAGAAATTCGACTCTACCGGCACAAAGGTCGAAACCAGTATCGGTTCCCCCCGCACAAATAGCTGAGGAAATTAAGCCATCTCCAAGCCTTGTCAGCCCAGACCCACGTCCAAAACCGCAGGTAGTAGCAAAGCAACAGCAGCAATTCGAGGTGCAACCCAAGCAAAAGCCGGTAATTGTGGATTCAGCGTCGAAACTTAGAAATGAGGAGAAGATTTATCTCTTTGATCAATTGCCAATATCAGTTAGTAACGGCATCCCAGCTCTAAAGATGATGCTTCATGCGTATAATCGTAACGATGCGAGTGCTAGCTTGGTGCAGTTGAATGGTCAGATTTTGCGTGAGGGTGACAGCGTTACTACACAGATTCGGTTGCAGCAAATAACGGCTGAAGGGGTAGTGTTGCGTTACGATGGTTATAGTTTTCTAGTATTGAGGCGCATGAATTAAGTTTGTTGCTTTTGAGGGTGCATAATGGAAGAAGAAAAATCCCCCTGGATGTGTCATGTCTGCGACCGTTTCTCTACGATCGGCGCAGGAATAGTCTGCAGTGAATGCTATAAGCTTGCTTGTAGTGATCATATTACTACTGCTACGATATTGAACGATGAATCGGGGTTGTATGAGCTTAAAATGGTTTGTGTTGAATGTCAGTTTATGAAAAAGATAAACCAATAATAACTTAGCGTTGTTTCTCTTTACGCAGCAGGTATCGTAGTGAATTTAAACAGTAGACTTGTGTACTCGGATGAAAGCGGTTCCGTTTGCCCTAAGTGCAAAAAATTATTAAAAAAATGTAGTTGCCAAATCAATGCTAATGCCTCCGCTGCAAGTGATGGTGTTGTGCGCATTCACCGGTCAACTAAGGGGCGAAAAGGCAAAGGGGTAACCCTTGTTACAGGCGTACCCTTGGTTGCTGCTGAATTAAAAAAACTGGCCAAGGGATTAAAGCAAAAGTGTGGTAGTGGCGGTACTGTTAAGGATGGAGTAATTGAAATTCAGGGTGATCACCGAGATCTACTATTAGAATTACTGCAAGCTAAAGGCTGGACTGTGAAAAAGGCTGGCGGCTAACCCTATGCACCAAAGCATGTGTGCATAGGGGCGCAATTTGTCTTTGATTTATTGATTTAGCTAATCTTTTTCCCCAAAGTTTCCAGGTTCTCTTTTTCGCGGCGAACTAGATCGGTAATCGAAGCGCTACCAAGAACGTTTGCCATAGCCGATTGGGCTTTTCCCCAAACTTCATGGGCTGAGCAGTAGGCATCACGATGGCAAAACTCATGATCTACCATACAGTGATTTAGTTTTAACTTGCCCTCTTCTGCCTGCAAAATATCTAGCATTGAAATGTCGTCGGGGTCTTTGGCAAGTAAAAAGCCACCACCAACACCACGTTGTGAGGTTACAATTCCTGCTTTTATTAAAGGTTGGAGTATTTTGGTTAAAAATGCCGGTGTGACTTCTTGGGTTCGACAAATGTCTTTTTTTAGGACAATTTCATCCTTTGGTTGTTGCGCCAAAAAAATAATTGTTCGAACGGCATATTCTGTTGCACGAGTGATAACCACGGTATTGCCTCCTAAAGATAACTTGTTAGGTGATAAATACACCGAGGCAGAAGCTTTGTCAATGGCCGTTTTAATTAATATTGCCATTTCTATTTCTTAAGCATAGGCAGCTTTACTCGAATTGCCTGAAAAGATGATTGCTTTGCACGACAAAACTACTAGAGATAAGCACCTAGATGCACAAATTGTCGGGAGATTTGCCCCCAGTCCAACAGGACCGCTCCATTTTGGTACGTTAATCGCGGCAGTTGGGAGTTATTTGCTGGCAAAGCAGTTTTACGGTCGCTGGTTGCTACGAATTGAAGATCTTGATCCTCCACGGGTTGTTTCTGGTGCTGCGGATGCTATGCTTATACTGCTTGAACAGTTAGGTTTTACATGGGATGGCGAAATAACATATCAGAGTGATAGATTTGAGCGCTATCGCGAAATAGTTGAACAGTTGCACCGTAGCGATTTAGTTTTTCCTTGCAATTGTACTCGTAAAGAGATTTTAGCCAGTGCTCCACATCCTGGGGAAGAGGGGCCAGTTTACCCCGGCACTTGTCGTGATGGTACTAAAGGCAACCGGATTGAATGTGCCATGCGCTTGAGGGTGACCGACAAAATTATAAGATTTAATGATGGAATTTTGGGGTTGCAGCAGCAATCTCTTAATAAGGATGTTGGCGATTTTGTTCTTCATCGGGTTGATGGTTTATTTGCATACCAACTAGCTGTAGTTGTTGATGATATTGATGCTGGAGTTAACCAGGTTGTGCGTGGGGCAGATCTCCTTATGTCTACCCCTAGGCAGATTTTTTTGTATGAAAGTTTGGACGTCGATTGCCCAAAGTACTATCATTTGCCTTTGGCATATGGCGATAATGGTAAAAAATTAAGTAAGCGTAATGGTGATTTTGGCTTGATTAGCAGAGAAAATGGGGCGAATATGCTTTGGCGAGCATTGGCGTTTTTAGGTCAAGAGCCACCGCTGGAATTGTTCGATTTGCCCCCGGCAGAAATCCTTTTGTGGGGCGTAGAAAACTTCAAAGTTGATGCTGTTCCAACGTGTAATAGACCAATTGATTTCTAATTATAAGGTTAATAGGAGGCAAATGATGAAGAGGTTATTGTTTTGCGCATTGCTAGTTTTAGTCCTTGCCGGTTGTGGCAGTGGGAAATATCATATACCGAAGCAGGAGTATCAGTCGAAAGTTCAGGTCCTCGGAGTTTTGCCGTTGTTGGTTGATCACAACAGCACGTTGGTTTATCCCGAAAAGGAAATTCTGTTTGAAGTTTTAAGCCAATCTGCTAGTGGTAAGCATGAGCAATTGGTGGCGCTGTTGAAAGAAGAAAAGGGCTATTTTGATGTGCGGATGTTGAACGCTAGCCCAAAATTAACTGCATTGTCGCTTATCGGTGCCGGTAGTTCCCACGATAAAAATGGCTGGCCCAATGGCTACGCTGTTGATGCTGCAACGGTTGCCGAAATTGCTCGTCAAAATGTGCTTGACGCAGTTTTGATTGTTATTTTTTCTGCAGAACGAATTAATGAAAACCGGCGCTCACGTACCAAGCTTGAATCGCTAAATACCGTTTATAGTGAAATTTTGGCAACTGCTACAGTAGTTGATCGCAGTGGTAAGGAGTTGTGGCAATTGGCTGGAACTGACAGTTATCGTGCGCTAGTAGTGCAGTATGCTGATTTCGACGAAGCTTATTACAATAAGACCAATACGGTGCAGGTGAAAAATATTAGTATGGCTGGAGTTGAACGGGCACTTGATGAGTCTGCCGATAAGGACGGTAAGTTGAAGCTTCCAGAAATGTATGCTGATTTGTTTGCCGAAATATCTTCAGGCATAAGTCCAAGTTTGCTCGATTCGCTGCGTTTGACTGAGTAATTGGAAGAAAAGCTCAAAAGTTTTACATTTGAGATTGACATCAGGCCCTAAAGTGGGTAGTTAAAGTAGTTACATAAAGCATTGAAGTGCCTACCCACTTTATATTCCTGCTGACGCAGGGTGGAAAATAATCCCTCAAAAAATCATATAAAAACCATTCAATATATATTAAATACCAATAAAGAGTTCATTATTTTAAATTGTAAATATGCTAGCGAACCAAATTATCTAAAGATTTTTTTAAATGAGATTATCTCTCTGTTGAGAATATATGAATATAGCGTTATTACCGTAGTAGAAAGTATTTTTCCCCCTTTTGCCTGCAGATATCTGTTCTGGTTTCTGCGTATGCCCTTTTTAGTAAGGGCAGGAGAACTTTTATGAAGTTGAAAGACCTGAAGCAGACTAAGATTAACGATTTAATTGCCATTGCTAAAGATTTAAAAATAGCTGAAATTGGGGGGATGCGGCGCCAGGATTTGATCTATTCGATCCTAAAAGCTACCGCAGCAGAAAAGAAAGCTATTTACGGTGAAGGGGTGCTAGAAATTCTCCCTGATGGGTTTGGTTTTTTGCGGGCACCGGATGCTAACTATTTACCCGGTCCCGATGATATTTATATATCTCCTTCGCAGATTCGGCGTTTTGCTCTACGTACCGGTGATACCGTTGCCGGCCAAATTCGCCCACCGAAGGAGGGTGAACGTTATTTTGCCCTACTGAAAGTTGCCGAGGTTAATTTTGAAGATCCGTCGAAAATGCGGGAAAAAACCTTTTTCGATAACTTGACTCCGTTATTTCCAGACGAGCGCTTAATTCTCGAAACTACTGCCGATAACCAAGCTACCAGGGTTATCGATTTGGCCGCACCAATTGGTAAAGGTCAGCGTGGAATTATTGTTGCGCCACCAAGAACCGGTAAGACGGTTTTGCTACAGAATATCGCTAATTCGATCACCGCAAATCACCCAGAAGTGTATTTGATTGTTCTGCTGATTGATGAGCGCCCAGAGGAAGTTACCGACATGCAGCGCAATGTCGATGGTGAAGTAATCTCATCCACCTTTGATGAGCCAGCTAACCGTCACGTTCAGGTAGCTGAAATGGTTATCGAAAAGGCGCGGCGTTTGGTTGAGCATAAACGTGATGTCGTTATCTTGCTTGATTCCCTTACTCGTCTTGCCCGTGCTTACAATACCGTTATTCCGTCCAGTGGTAAGATTCTATCTGGTGGTGTTGATGCTCACGCTCTACATAAGCCAAAGCGCTTTTTCGGTGCCGCTAGAAATATCGAAGAGGGTGGTAGCTTGACAATTATTGCTACTGCACTGATCGATACTGGTAGCAAAATGGATGAAGTTATTTTTGAGGAATTTAAGGGCACTGGTAACATGGAGCTTCATCTTGATCGCCGGTTAGCCGATAAACGGACCTACCCAGCGATGGATATTAATCGCTCTGGCACGCGGAAAGAAGACCTACTCCTTAGTGCCGATCAACTGCAGCGGATGTGGTTGTTGCGGCGCGTACTCTCGTCGATGAATACGGTTGATAGTATGGAGTTCTTGCTCGAAAAAATGGCTGAAAGTAAGACGAATCAAGAATTTCTTGATTCGATGAATCAATAAAAGCCTTATCCTACAAGTGGGATAAGTTTTATTTGCTTGCTCAAAGCTGCTAAAAATGGTATTTAGCCGGTTTGTTTGACGCAAATACTATCAGCCTGTACTAAAAGCCAGGCTATCAAGGAGAAAAGAAGATGAGAGAAGGAATTCACCCTGCATACGAAGATTGCGCAGTCCGTTGTGATTGTGGCAACACTTTTGAAACCCGATCAACCATCGGTAAAGAGATTCATACCGAGATTTGCTCAGCTTGCCACCCATTTTACACTGGTAAGCAAAAGTTGATTGATACCGCTGGTCGGATTGAGCGCTTCCGTAAAAAATACGCCCAGTAGTAATCGGGCAAGATTCGAAAAGCGGCCCGCATCTGGGGGCCGCTTTTTTTTTGCTTTGCTGGCATGACGTAAATTTAAATTTCCCTTTTTCGTCATCTGTAGGGCATTGTCGTTGTATCCATACTTTTTGATCCTTACTCTTGTTTTGAAAGTCTCCTATGTTTGCAAATTTGGAAGATGTCGTTGATCGTTTTCGTGAGGTTGAGGGGTTGTTGTCCGATCCAGCAGTAGTTGCTGATCAAAAACGTTACCGTCCTCTGGCCAAAGAACATGCTGATCTGACAACGATTGTAACGGTTTATAATAAATACAAGCAGGTGCTTGGCGATATTGAAGGGAATCGGGAGTTGTTGCAAGACAGTGATCCCGAAATGAAAGAACTTGCAAAAGCCGAGTTGCCCGAACTCGAAGCCGAGCAGGGCGAGCTAGAAGAGCGGATGCGCCTATTGCTATTACCTAAAGATCCCAACGACGAAAAGAATATTATACTCGAGATTAGAGCTGGAACCGGTGGTGATGAGGCCGCATTGTTTTCTGCCGATCTCTTCCGTATGTATAGCCGCTATGCCGACCGCAATAAATGGAAGGTTGAGACGTTGAGTATCTCGGCTACCGATGGCGGTGGCTTTAAAGAGGTTATCGCCATGATCAGCGGTGAGCGAGTTTATTCGCGCCTCAAATTTGAAAGTGGTACCCACCGGGTACAACGGGTCCCCGATACCGAAACGCAAGGGCGGATTCATACTTCTGCCTGTACGGTTGCGGTTCTTCCCGAAGCTGAAGATGTCGATATAGAAATCAACAATGCCGATCTAAGAATTGACCTCTATCGAGCTTCTGGCTCTGGTGGTCAGCACGTCAATAAGACTGAATCTGCCGTCCGTTTAACCCACGTTCCTACCGGCGTTGTCGTTGCCTGCCAGGAGGAGTCATCGCAACATAAAAATAAGGCGAAAGCTCTTAAGGTGCTTAAATCACGTATTTACGATCAAATGTTGTCGGCACAGCAAGCTGAAATGGCTGCCGATCGAAAAAACCAGGTTGGTAGTGGCGATAGGAGTGAGCGAATTCGTACCTATAATTACCCACAAGGGCGTTGTACCGATCACCGTATTGGTCTCACCCTCTATAAACTTGATGCAATCATGCAGGGTGATGTTGATGAAGTCTTCGATGCCCTGATCACCGACCAGCAAGCGGCACAGATGAGTCAGCAGCAGGAAGGTTAGCGGTTGAGCGAAACGTGGACGCTATTACGAATATTGCGCTGGACGACCGATTATTTTACCGAAAAAGGGATAGATAATCCGCGCCTTGATGCTGAGTTGTTGCTAGCTCACATTCTTAAGCTTGATCGGGTCGGATTATATCTTAATTATGATCGGCCGCTTAATGCCGAAGAGTTAGATACTGTTAGGCCGCTGGTAAAGAAGCGTGGGCAGCGCGAACCACTGCAATACTTATTAGGTAAAACAGAATTTTGGTCGCTGGAGTTCAATGTCTCTCCGGCTGTATTAATACCCCGTGCCGATACCGAAATTTTGGTCGAAGAAGCCCTAGCTCGGGCAGAGGCTAGTGGCAAGTTGTTGGATGTCGGTACTGGGAGCGGCGCGGTGGTGATCAGTCTAGCTAGCGAATTGCCAGATTGGCAACTAACCGGATTGGACTTGTCTGTTGAAGCATTGGCTCAAGCGCAAGAAAATGTAGCTAAACATGAGGTTGGTAATCGAATAGAATTACTGCAAGGAGACCTTGCTGAATTACCGCCATACAATTATGATTTGATTGTTTCCAACCCCCCGTATATTGCTATGGCGGAATGGGATGATTTAATGCCTGAAGTGCGTTGTTTTGAACCGAAGGTGGCATTACTGGCCGAAAATAATGGGCTAGAGTGTTACCAACATCTGACGCGGCAGGCGACAAGTTGCCTAAATCGCAATGGTTGGCTTCTGGTGGAGATTGGTTGTAAGCAGGCCGATGCAGTAAAAGAATTATTTTCCGCTGCTGGGTTAAGCAGTATTTTTGTTCGTGACGATTATGCTGGGCAACCACGTGTGGTTGGCGGCCAATTTAAATAGTAGAAAGAGAAAACTGTTTTGGAAAAAATTGTTGTAAAAGGTGGCATCTCTTTAGCTGGTGAAGTTCAGGTAAGTGGCGCAAAAAATTCGGCATTACCGCTGTTGTTTGCTACGTTGTTAGCTGACGGCAAGAGTGTGATCGGAAATATGCCTGACCTAAGGGATATTAATACAGCAGTTAAATTGCTCCGAGAGTTGGGTGCAAAAGTAGAATGCAACGACGGGTTCTGTAAAATCGATGGCGCCGCAGTTAAAAGTGTTGAAGCGCCTTACGATTTAGTGAAAACCATGCGTGCATCGGTGCTGGTGCTCGGGCCATTGTTGGCACGTTTTGGACATGCTCGGGTTAGTTTGCCAGGTGGTTGTGCCATTGGTGCTCGGCCGATAAACTTGCATCTAAAAGGTTTGGAGGCGCTCGGTGCGAAGATAACTCTAGATCATGGCTATGTTGAAGCTACTGCAGATAAATTGCAGGGAGCCAAAATATCCTTTGATCTTCCAACTGTTGGTGGTACTGAAAACCTGATGATGGCTGCTGCTTTGGCAGAAGGGGAGACGGTCTTGGAAAATGCCGCCCGTGAGCCAGAGATAGTTCAGCTAGCACTGGCTTTGAACAGTATGGGGGCAAAAATATCTGGTGCCGGTACAGCGATCATCCATATTGAAGGGGTTGAGAGTCTTAACCCGCTTGAGTGTGAAGTTATTCCCGATCGGATTGAAGCTGGAACTTTTATGATTGCTGCTGCGATTACCGCTGGCAATGTTTTAGTTCGTGGTGCCGTACGGGAAGATCAGGAAGCTTTGATCAGCAAATTAGTTGAAGCTGGGGTGAGCATTGAACCAGAAGCCGATGGCTTGCGAGTCATTGGACCGAAAAAAATAAACCCAGTGGATATCCGTACCAGTGTTTTTCCCGGTTTTGCAACCGATATGCAGGCGCAGTTTATGGCACTAATGACGGTGGCAGATGGCACCAGTCGTATCTCTGAGACTGTTTTTGAGAACCGCTTTATGCATGTATGTGAACTGCAACGGATGGGTGCCGATATCCAGATCGATGGCCATAGCGCAATTATCCGTGGTAGCGAGCAGATGACTGGAGCTCCAGTAATGGCAACCGATTTGCGTGCTAGTGCTTCATTGATTCTAGCAGCATTAGCGGCAAAAAATACTACCGAGGTCTCACGGATTTATCACCTGGACCGTGGTTACGAAAAGATAGAAAAAAAGCTGGCAGCACTT
>JADGED010000081.1:1654-9776 GCA_016744555.1 Desulfuromonadaceae bacterium | reverse complement strand
TTTAGGTAGTTATAGTCTTGATTTTTCATACTCAAGAATTCAACAAAAAGGAGAACTACAACTTTATGATGTTGGTTTAACAGATAGCGCCGCTATTGATAATATTAGAAACAATTTTGTATTTACAGTTATTTATTTTAGGTGAGGGGGAATATTATGTACTTAAAGTCTGTAGTGATTGTTTGTTTCATTCGAATGAAACTGCATGTGTAGATTATAAAAGTATCTGCTCCCGTGATCCTCTCCACCTTATTCTAAAAAATACATGTTGAACTTTTCTTGGTTCTGGTTGGCATTATTGCCTTTAAAGGGTTTCATAAAATGAAACAAAAAATTGCTCTGCCATTTTTCTTTTGCTTGCTACTCATTCTTACTACTTCATTTACTGCTCATGCGATATTTTATGAAGGTGACCACCTCGGTTACTTAGATGAAGTTACCATTAATGGTGAGAAAGTTTTTGATTATGAAATTCATGAACTAAGTTTTTATCCAGAAGACCTAATTAATGGTGAAATGATTCTTCGTGGACTATTGGAGCAAGAGGATAAGGCTATTGAGGTTGATGAATTAGCGGTTCAGGTTACCTTTGATGGCGGTAAAAGTTGGCAAACTGCCAGAGGGCAAAGTAGGTGGTCTTATCGATTTAGCCCCGATATGAATAAAGCTTACGATTTTTCTATCCGGGTAGTACGTAAAGGGATCAGGGTAGAGGTATTTGATGATTATTTGCTCAATACCCATGTCGATGAAACTGGAAATATCTACCAACTTGGCGAGTTTTTGCTGAACAGTGCAGCAAAGGTCGTTGAAAGAAAGCTGACTGGAGAGGCAACCTTGGCTCTAGGTTGGCTTGGACAATTTGTCCCGGCAAAACTAAAAAAGCCAGGTACCGATGAACTAATTCTCAATGTTACTGATTTGGTTGTTGACGGCAAAACTATAACCAGTGGTTCAGTCGTCTTTGATGCAGGGTTTAAGTTTAGCTATGCAGGGGCAACTTTTACTTTATCTAGTTTGACATTTACAAAGGACGGCGCTTCTGCTGCTGGATCAATTGTTCTCCCCGAAATTGTTCTCCCTTCTGCACCAGCAATAAGCTTTGCTGCGCTTGAATTTTCTCCTACCGCAATCAACCATGTTTTAACCTTATTAAATACTTCTGACCCAATCCAGAACTTTGAAATTATCCCTGGATCCTATGGCGTAAGTGTTGCGTTGAATGAACTGTCAATAGAGATTAATACCGCAAAAGAAATTCCAATTGGGCTCAGTAGTATCGATGGTTCAATTCTACTAGGCAGTGGTTATGGTGATGTCACAGTCCCGGATTTAAAACTGCTTGAAAATAATTTATTAGCTTATGGAGCTAATGCGGTTGTCGCTACATCGGTCGCCGGTCAACAATTAGTTAGTAAAATAACCATCCCCAACACCGATTTTAGCATTAGCAATATTGGTGGCTCAGTTGATCTAAATAATAAAAGTGTAACTTTGTCCGGCAGGTTTAATTTTCCCGCAGCATTGGGCGGTGGATCTGTAAGTTTACCCGCAGCTACCCCTTTGATTTTGTCACGTAATGGTATCTCTACCGGCACCACTATTGATTTTGATTCTGCCTCCCTCCCATCTCTTGATTTGTCCGGATTCCCAACCAGCCTTGATACATTATCATTGGCAATTTTCGATAATATCCCCTCTGGCAGTTTAAACGGTGAAGTTGTGTTGACCAGTTTCGCTAGTCTTCCCCTTAATATAGCCGCTGACATCAGTGCTGATGGCTTGGATTCTGTCCGCCTAGCGGTAGAAAATGACACTTACAGTTTTGATTTGAAAGGTTTTGCGACCCTATCGTTAACGAAGCTTGCATTGACCTATGACGCTGGTGACTTTTCGGTGGAGTTGGATGGTTCCATTACACCGACATCAGATCTAGTGTCATCAATTACCGGTATCGGTGAATCTTTGGTTTTTGAAGGACTAACCATTGCCCAAGATGCGATCACCTTAGCTGCGAAGCTGGAGGGGTGGCACGGCTTAAGTGGAGCCTCAGCCGAAATAGAAGGGGCGTCACTAGTTCTCAATGAATATGGTCTTGGAGTCGATAGCAACAAGTTCTGGCTTGGTCTAAAGGGGACCGGAACCCTTGCCGGAGCAGATGTAAATGCAACTGCCAGAATGTTTCATGATGGTACTGTAGAACTAAGTGGAATAGATCTTAAAAATCTTAGTCTCAACTTTGGTGATTTTCTCCTCAAGGTTGAAAGTAGTGCTGTTGATGTCGAAGGTATGATTAACGGGGCAGAGGGCACTATTGCCGGATTACCCGATATTGTCATAAATAAGTTTCCCGGCTTGTTTAACGAAGCCAACGAACTGCTGGTTCAATTAAATGGTTTAAAGGTTGATATTGCTAACCGCAAAGTAAACCTTGGGTCGGTAACGTTGAATCCACCGGAACCCCTCGGTTTTGACCTTGGACCAGTGCAAATGTCCCTTGCAGGAATGACCTTCTCGACCACCGGTGCCGAAATAGACGGCTCTATTTCATTGGCTGGCATCGGCCTGGCTGTGGCAGATATCCCTTTCGAAGCCTTAGGTTTTAGTACAACAGGTTTCGCTGGAGAAATAGATCTGGTCGGCTTAAGTGGGGCTTTGTCGGTAGAAGTTTTGTCTGGCGATTATGGTTTTGGTCTTGAACTTAGCGAACTGAAAGTTGCGGTAGATACTAAATTACCACTGGCAGATATGGTGGAACTTACCGGATTAGCTGGTGCGCTGCAATTTGGCTCTGGTTACGATAATCTTAAAATAGACAACCTGCAATTGTTGACCAATAATGCCATCGCTTGGGGGCGCTCTGTGGTGATAGAGGGGCAAGAACTTGTCCCTACCGCTATGACTATCCCAGGAACAGATTTTAAACTTATTGACCTAGGTGGTTCGATTAATGTCACCGCCAAAAGTATCGCCTTAAGTGGAAAGTTTCAGTTCCCTACCGAATTTGGCGGGGGATCGATATCTCTACCGGCAACTACACCACTCATATTGTCGACAAATGGTATTTCAACCACTGGGACAATAGAGTTCGATGCCGAAAATCTACCTCCACTTGATCTTTCTGGGTTCCCGACTAGCTTAGAAACGCTCTCTTTGGCAATTGCCGATAATATTCCATCTGGTAGTTTAACTGGTGAGGTTGTGTTGACTAGCTTCGCTAGCCTTCCCCTTGATATTGCCGCCGATATCAGTGCCGCCGGTCTAAAATCTTTTCGTCTAGCAGTAGAAAAGGACACTTACAGCTTTAATTTGGCAGACTTTGCGACCTTGTCATTAACCAAGTTAGCATTGGGATATGACGCTGGTAATTTTTCGGTGGAGATGGATGGGTCTATTGCGCCGACAAACAGCTTGCTTTCAAATGTGACTGGAATTGGTGAATCGCTAGCGTTTGAGGGCCTTACCATAGCTAATGATGCAATCACTTTGGCCAGTACATTGTCTGGTTGGCACGAGCTAAGCGGAGCTAGCTTTCAGGTTGAGGGGGCAAGTCTTAGCCTTACGCAATATGGAGTAGGGGTTGAAGACAATAAGTTTTGGTTAGGGGTAAAAGGTAGCGGCTCACTAGTAGGAGCAGAAATTAATGCTACCGCACGGGTTTTTCATGATGGGACGACTGAGCTTAGCGGTATCGACTTAGATAAGTTCTATTTTGCCTTTGGTGATTTTTCCCTCAAGGTTGATCGCAGTGCTGTTGATGATGCTGGATTGATCAGTAGTGCCCAGGGAGCCATCGCGGGCTTACCTGCAATATTACGGACTAAGTTTCCCGGTTTGTTTAACCAAGATAACGAATTGCTGGTTCAGCTAAATGGTTTTAATGTCGATATCGCAAATCGTCTAGTTACTCTAGGTTCGGTCACATTAACCCCACCGGCACCACTTGCTTTCACCCTTGGTTCGGTACAGATGCAGCTTGCCGGGATAACCTTTTCTACCTCAAGTGCAACTATTGATGGCTCTATTAATCTTGCTGGTCTTGGCTTGGCGGTGAGCGATATACCCTTTGCCGACCTTTATTTAGGGGCAGACGGTTTTGCCGGAGACATTGACCTTATTGGTGATGCCGGAATCCGCACAGTTACAATTGTTGAGGGTGAGTATGGCTTTAGTCTCAACCTAGATACCTTATCGGTAAATGTTGATACCCGCAAAAGTTTAGCCTCTATGGTCAGCCTCAATACCTTCAGTGGTGGAGTTCTTTTTGGGGCTGGTTTTGATGATCTGGAAATCCCAGACCTTGAACTGCTGGCTAACAATGCGATAGCGTGGGGTAAAAGTACCGCAACAGAGGCGCAGGCGTCTTTGGCTCGATTAAATCTGCCCGGTGGTTTTGCTATCGGAGATCTCGGTGGTTCTATCGATTTAGATGCTAAATCGCTATCCATATCTGGAACAATTTATCTGCCGCCAGAGCTTAATAATGCCAGCGTAACCATCCCTGCAGGCCAGCCAGTTACCTTATCGGCGACAAATGGTTTGTCCACCGGTGGTGATTTGCAATTTGATCCAGGTGACTTGCCCGCTATTCCAATCGCCAATATCGATACGATTCTTACCGGATTATCCCTAGGTATTAACTCCAACGTTATCTCCGGTCGCCTTGCTGGTGATCTGTGCTTTAGTCAGTTTGGTGGTTTAAAGGTTGCGGTAGCAGCGGCTTTTAATAGTACTGCAGGCTTAAAAGAGGTTACGATTGATACTGGTAAGCTGAACAAAACCTTTAACCTTGAAGGGTTTGCTACTTTAGCTCTGGACCATGTTGAGGCAGGGTATAAGAACGATAATTTATATGTCGAATTGGATGGCAGCATTACACCGACACATACTTTATTATCAGAATATAAAAAGCCTGTAGCTTTTAGTGGGCTGCGAGTTTATAAATCGTCGCTTGAATTTGCCGGTGATCTTGGTGGCTGGCACAACCTAGATGAAGCGAAAATTGATATTAATGCCGCATCGGTGAGCCTTGAAGAGTATGGCGTTGGGGTCAAAGGTGGTTTGTTTTGGTTTGGGTTAAAAGGGCATGCTGAGTATGCTGGCAACGAGGCGGATATAACTGCCACGATTTTTCACGACAAAACTTACGATTTCGACTTTGGTTTTGAAGGGTTGACCCTAGCTATTGGCGACTTTAAACTACGGACAAATGCCGAAATGGTCGATGGTATCATGTCTGGTGACGGTTATATTAACGCCGGATTTTTGACCGACCACCTTCCTGATAATATTAAAGATCCGTTAACTGGTGAAATCAATGTAAGCTTTAAGAATCTTGGCGTCGATCTCGATAATAAAAAAATTACCTCAGGTACGGTGCAGTTAACCTTTAAAGAGCCGCTCAAACCAAAGCTTGGCGTCTTTGCTGCGGTAATTCGTTCGGTTAGTTTTGGCTTTGATGGTGCCTCCGTAGATGGTGATTTTCAGCTTACCTCCCTTGCCGGAATTGATATTCCTACCCCACCAACTAATTTGAGTTTTGCCAATATTGAGTTATCTCCCACCGGTTTTGCCGGATCAGTAACCTATAATGCCGGGCGTAACCCTGTGTCTCTCCCTGTTCTCACTGGTGAATATGGGATTACCCTGTTGCTGAGTGAATTGACCGTTGCGGTTGATACTAGCGCTGCCGAGTTGCTCGATAAACTTCGTTTGACCGATCTCGATGGTAGCATTAAGCTTGGTTCAGGTTATGGGATGGGCGAGGATTTAACCTCCCTGAAAATGCTTGCAGATCAAGGAATTACTTGGGGTGTACAGCAAGCGACAAATCTTGAAGAGATGGGAGATGAGGCGGTTAAACAGGCGCAAGCCGAAGCTGCTAAAAGGCTTGAACGCCTCTCATTTACCATCCCCGGAACTGACTTTAAAGTTGGAGGCATCAATGGGCGTCTCTACTTAAATGATAAAAAGTTAAAGGTTTGGGGCAAGGTGCAGTTGCCAGCAAACCTTGGTGGTGGCTCCATTGGCTTATCTGAAACCAGCGCCCTAGTCCTCTCTTCCAGCGGCATTTCAACCACCGGCGAGGTTGATATTAATCCCGGTAGTATTGGTAAATTTGGCTTGGCAGGGTTCTCTGCCACCGTTGATTCATTTTCCTTTGGGATAACCAGTAACTCGGTTTCAGGTTCCTTCGCAGCTAAAATCAAGCTGGCCAAATTTGATAACATCCCCATAGATGTTACCGCAAGTATTAGCAACAGCGGTTTGAATGAGCTGACGATCATTACTGAACTGCCAGATGCACCTTTGTCTTTGGCTGGTTTTGCTGATCTGACTTTAACCACAATTGGTGGTGGCTACGCAAATGGCAAGATAACGGTTGTTCTCGATGGTGACCTAGCACTTGATCCAACGGTCGCTGATGTTGCTCGCACCTTTAATTTCAGTGATTTGTCGATCTCTAAAAGCTCTATCTCCATGCCAAACATTGATTCACCGGTCATGTTTCCATCCTCTTTGCCAGCGTTTTCTGTTGGCAACGGTGCAGCACAGCTTGCCCTTACCGAATTTGGCTTCACGGTAGACGATAACCTGCTGTGGATTATTTTGGGTGGTAATGCCAAGATTCTTAATCAAGACATTGAGGGATCAATCAGAATTTCCCATCAGGGTGATGTCGATTTAGGTACTTTGCGAGCCGATGATATCGTCATTAAAGTTGGTGATAATTTTAGATTAACAGGAGCGCTTGCTCTTGCTGATGGAACTTGGAGTGGTGAAGCCAGCCTCTATCTTGGCGCTATCCATGGCGATATTGACCCTGCTGCCTTGAATGCTTTTGGTGAATTACCTGTCTCGGTTTCAAATCTTGAGATAGATATTGCTAACAAAAAATTGGTGAGTGGCACCATTAATTTTGCCCCAGAGGGTAATTTCACTATAAGTAACGATTTCTTTACTGCCTCTATTCCTAGTGTATCCGTTGGTGTCGATACAGGCGGTGTCTTTGGGACTATTGGCACCGGAGCATCAATCAGCTTTGATCAAGGAATCCTCGCCGGTTATACCGAAGGTTTAAGTTTCTCCGATTTTGGTCTGGCAGGGAATGGTTTGCAGGTCACTGTAACTTGGGCTGATGCCACTGGAAAAACCATGACCATTGTTGACCACGCGACCTATGGTATTAAAGGCAAGCTTACTGAAGTTAAGGTCGCTTTTGATTCCACCAAAGGGATCGATGCTGGAATGTTTGGGATTAAAAATATAGAAGGTAATCTTCTTTTTGGCACCGGTTACAGTATGGCCAGTATTGCCGATGGCGTAACCAGCTTAACCCCAGAAATTAATTTTGATATCGCAGCGAACACTTATGGTTTTGATGCAACGGGAATGGCGTTTAATTTGCCTGGCACCGATCTACAGGTAAAAGATTTTGCCGGAGATATTGCTTTTGCTGCGCAAAGTTTAACTTTGTCGGGAACGCTTGCCATCCCTTATGCCGATGGTAAACAGATTGATATTGGGGTTGATGAGTGGACTATCGATGCTAGCGGTTTTACCGGCGGAGTTTCGACCGAAAATGTCAGCCTTGCCGATATTGGTTTTGATGCGACCCTGACCAAGGCCAGTTTGGTGTTTGATAAATTCTCTATCGCCAGCGCCGGTTTGGCGATGAATCTCACTTTAGAAGAATTTTTCAATCTTCAGGTCGCTGCAAGCCTTGCTCTGGATAGTAGTGGTGTTGCAGGTTGGTCTTTAGGTGGAGAAAGTAATGCTAGCTTTACCCATGAGGCACCATTTGCAACGGTAACCGTATCTGGGCTTAACGCCGGTTATAGTTCGGGCAGTGGCGACAAGAGCGGTCTCTACTTTGGCCTCGATAGTAATTTTGCGTTGAAGGGTGCGTCGCTATTATCTGGCCTTCCCGATTCGTTAGTTCTTTCTGGTATCGAAGTTTATGACGGCGGAATTACAATAGATAGTGCTGTTGTCGGCAGCAGCTTCAATGGCGTGTCGGCTTCGTTGGCCGGAGCTACAATTGATTTGACTTCGTTTAAGCTGGGGTACAAAAATCAGTTCTTCTTTACTATTAAAGGCGGCTTGAAGGCAGGGCCAATTA
>JADGED010000081.1:0-1644 GCA_016744555.1 Desulfuromonadaceae bacterium | reverse complement strand
CCCTAGGGCGGGTTGGAAGGTGGGGTGTACGTCTAAAGCCATTCAAAAAACTGCAGCTGCATGAGCCAATCAACGCTCCCATGTATAAAACCCAGATATTTGAACAAGGTCCGGTGGTCTCCAGGGCAGATTATCTGAATCTTGCCATTGAACCGGAGCTAGTAATCAGCCTAAGTTCAGATGTTCCTGTGCCACCTAGGGATCACAGAGAACTGGTTGACGCCATTGATTGGGTGGCTGCTGGTATTGAATTACACAACAAACAGTTCTTTTTCACCATTAAAGGCGGCTTGAAGGCAGGGCCAATTAAGGCCAATGCTGTCGTGACCTTTTATCAGGACGCCACCTTAGGTTTAGAGGAAATAGCAACGTCATATACCGAAGGTGCACTCTCTTTTGCCGTCAAACTAGGTTTGTCTGAAAGTGAGTTCAGCGGGTCGGTAGCGGTGGATGTTGCCAATACTTTTTCAATGGATGGCTCCTTTGTCCTTGGTTCTACCGATACCTATAGTTACTGGGGAGTCGCTTTTGCCGCTGGTGGCGGCAGTGGCGTGCCACTAGGGGCTCTCCCCTTGAACCTGTACAAAGTTGGTGGTGGCTGTGCCTATCACATGACTGTAGATGCCGAAACTGGTGAACTAAATAACGACGGCACCAGTCCATTTCTACTTCTGGCCACAGTTGGAATCGGAACACCGGATGCGACCACTTGGTATGGCGATTTTACCCTCTTTATCGAATCTTCCAAACTCACCTTACATGGTGATACGTGGTTTATGACCGAGTCTCATACCGGAGATCCAGATCTGGAGGCAACTATAAGTATCGGGGCAAGTCCACCTCTGTTTCATGTTCAGGCAGAGGCTAAGCTTGCAAAAAAACTTGGTGATTTTACCATGCTTGGTGTTGATGGAGC
Organism: Desulfuromonadaceae bacterium; assembly: GCA_016744555.1. GTDB lineage: Bacteria > Desulfobacterota > Desulfuromonadia > Desulfuromonadales > Geopsychrobacteraceae > Desulfuromusa. The sequence continues at coordinate 728 of JADGED010000081.1, read as the reverse complement.
CGTTGACCTCCTCTTCACCGATGGCGATTGGCATATCTGGTTTGGTTCTCAGGACCAAAGACTTAACGTCACCGCATTGCAATATGTAACGGGTTCCGGTTATATCCAACTTAGTTCCGACGGTTTAGCTCTTGGGGTTAAACAAGAGTTTGATTTGTATGGCGAATGGTGGATTTTTTACGGCAGTGTCTATGGCGGAGCTGAGGTAGCTATCGAAGGTGGATTTTCTCCATTTTACATTGATGCCAGTGGTCGGATTTGGGTCGGACTTGAGGCCGGTGTCCTTATTGGTGGTGATGAATATGAAATTATTTCTGCCCATGCTGAACTTGCCGCCCGTTTTAGAGCCCCTAATCCAACGTTTTTAATGCTCCACGGCGAAATGCGTTACTCTTTTCTCGGCGGTTTGTATAAAGGTAACTGGGAGATGGATTTTGTTATTCCAGAGGGTGGAGTAGAAGGTGCTAGCATGGAGGCCGATATTACTGCTGTACCATTGCTTGCGACCACGTCACCGCAAGAAGGTGCAGAAGGGGTTAGCAAGGTTAAGGAGTTTGAAATTAAAACGGCTATACCGCTTATGCAACCGTTTGAATATGATGATGGACAGTGGTACGTGTTGACGGTTGAATCGCCTATTGACGCAATGGAGAGTGTAGATTTTACCCAGCAAGCTACTGCTAATAAGGGGGTTACACTTAATGGTAGTTATATGCGCTGTACAGGAG
>JADGED010000080.1:3446-10151 GCA_016744555.1 Desulfuromonadaceae bacterium | reverse complement strand
TGAAATTGTTGCTGACGTGGTCGAGTTTATCCGTACGCGATTGGTCAATATGCTATCAACGCAAGGGTACCCTGTTGATGTGATTGACGCTGTACTTAGTGCATCATTTGTTGAGCCTGTGGTCGCTATGGAGCGGATTAAGGCTCTTTCAAGCCTGAAACAACGTGATGATTTTGAACCATTAGCTGTTGCATTTAAGCGAGTTGGAAACATTATTAAAGGTGGTCTGGATCAACCTGTTAATTCTGCTCTCCTTAGTGATGCTAGTGAAAAGACCCTTTTTGCTGATTTTCAAGCAGTAGAACAAAAGGTTGCCAAGGCTGTAGCTGCACAAGATTATACGGTAGCGTTAGAAACTATTGCGACATTGCGTGAACCAGTTGATGCATTTTTTGAAAGTGTTATGGTCATGGTTGACGATGAAGCGGTTAAAAATAACCGTATTGCATTGTTAACTCAAATCGCAGGATTGTTTAGAGAAATCGCCGATTTTAGTCGGATTGCATAATTTATTGTAGTGTGTTTTAGCAAGATTACTGATTGTAACCTGATTGTTTTCACGGAGGAACAGTAGAAAATGGCTAAATTTGTTTACACGTTTGGAAATGGCAAGGCCGATGGTGATGGCACCAAGAAGGAATTGTTGGGCGGTAAAGGGGCCAACCTCGCAGAGATGACTGCGATTGGCTTACCTGTCCCTCCCGGTTTTACTTTGACAACTGAAGTGTGTAAAGCATTTTACGATAACGAGCAAGCCTATCCAAAAGGGTTAACTGAGGAGGTTGATAAGGCCCTCAAAAAGCTCGAAAAACAAATGGACAAGGGCTTCGGTAGTAGCGAAAACCCATTGTTAGTTTCGGTTCGTTCCGGTGCGCGAGCATCTATGCCGGGAATGATGGATACTGTTTTGAATTTGGGCCTTAACGATGAGACCATTAAAGGGGTCATCAGCCAAAGTAATGATGCCCGTTTTGCTTATGACTCCTATCGCCGTTTTATCCAGATGTATGCCAATGTTGTTAAGGGAATGGATGGCGAGATCTTTTCCGAAATATTGGCGCAAAAGAAAGATGATCGCAAGGTGGAACTTGACACCGATCTTTCTGCTATTGATTTGTTGCAGTTGGTTGGTGAGTTTAAAGTTTGTTATCAAGAGCATTTAGGTGAAGCTTTTCCAGAAGATCCAATGCAACAGCTTTGGGAAGCTATCGGTGCGGTTTTTGGTTCTTGGATGACTCCACGGGCGGTAACCTACCGCAAGCTACATGAAATTCCAGCCGACTGGGGTACTGCAGTAAATATTCAAGGTATGGTTTTTGGTAATATGGGTGATGATTGTGCTACCGGTGTAGCGTTCTCCCGTGACCCATCTACCGGCGAAAACTATTTTTATGGTGAGTATTTAGTAAATGCGCAAGGGGAAGATGTTGTCGCCGGAATCCGTACTCCGCAACCAATTAATCGCGCTAAGCATAAAGAGGGAGACCTTCCAGCAATGGAAGATGTTATGCCTGACAGTTATGCTCAACTAGCAGATATTCGTACCACTTTGGAAAAACACTATAAAGATATGCAAGATATTGAGTTTACGATCGAAAAAGGTCGTCTCTATATGTTGCAAACTCGGACCGGAAAGCGGACTGCTCAAGCCGCTATCCGCATTGCCGTTGATATGGTTGAAGAAGGTCTAATTAGCGAAAAAGAGGCGGTACTAAGGGTCGACCCAGATCAACTCGATCAACTCTTGCACCCATCTCTTGACCCAAAAGCCGAAAAAAATGTAATAGCTAAAGGCTTACCAGCATCTCCTGGGGCTGCTAGTGGTCAAGTTGTCTTTAATGCTGATGAGGCTGAAGAGCAAACTCGCCTTAAAAAGCAGGTTATCTTGGTGCGGATTGAAACAAGTCCCGAAGATATTCACGGGATGAATGCTGCTGAGGGAATATTGACTGCTCGTGGAGGGATGACCTCTCATGCTGCCGTAGTTGCTCGTGGAATGGGTAAGTGTTGTGTTTCTGGTTGTAGCGCTATCAAAATTGATTATGAAAAACAGCAGTTTGTGACTAAATCTGGCCAACTGGTCAAGCGTGGTGATTTCATTACCCTTGATGGCTCAGCTGGTGAGGTTATGATCGGAATTGTTCCAAAGGTTGAGCCTGAAGTTACTGGCATGTTTGCCCATTTTATGGCTTGGGCTGATAAATTCCGTCGCCTTAAGGTTCGTACTAACGCCGATACTCCGCATGATTCCAAGGTCGCTCGTGATTTTGGCGCAGAAGGGATTGGTCTTTGTCGGACAGAGCATATGTTCTTCGAAGGTGATAGAATCCAAGCTGTGCGGGAAATGATTCTGGCTGAAAATCTAGAAGGTCGCAAGCAAGCATTAGCGAAAATATTACCAATGCAAAAAGGTGATTTCCTTGGCCTTTTCCGTGAGATGAAGGGGTTACCGGTTACTATTCGTCTCCTTGATCCACCGTTGCATGAGTTCTTACCACAAACTGATGATGATGTTTCCGAGCTCGCTAATGCTGTTGGTGTACGTTTTTCTGAAGTTAAGAGCCATGTAGATAGCTTACACGAGTTTAACCCTATGTTGGGACACCGTGGTTGCCGTTTAGGCATTACTTACCCAGAGGTGTACGACATGCAAGTCCAAGCGATTATGGAAGCTGCTTGTGAGCTAGTAAAGGATGAGGGCTTTAGTATCGTTCCAGAGATCATGATTCCATTGGTTAGTCATGTTAACGAATTGAAAATATTACGTGCTAACGCTATAAAAATTGCCGATGAAGTTTGTGCAAGTTATGGGGTTGAAGTCGATTACTTGATCGGTACCATGATCGAGTTGCCACGTGCTGCTTTGACTGCTGATGCCGTAGCTAGGGAAGCTGAGTTCTTCTCATTTGGTACCAATGATTTAACACAGACAACCTATGGTTTGTCTCGTGATGATGCTGGCCATTTCTTGCCTGATTACATCGATAATGGGGTTTTGAAGAAAGATCCATTTGTTGCCCTTGATAGACGTGGAGTTGGTGAGTTGGTAAAGATTGGGTTTGAGCGTGGTCGATCTACTCGCCCTGAGCTAAAAGTAGGTATTTGTGGTGAGCACGGTGGTGAGCCATCAAGCGTTGAGTTTTGCCACGAGATTGGCTTAGATTATGTCTCTTGTTCTCCGTACCGAGTGCCAATTGCCCGACTTGCTGCAGCACATGCAGCGATAAACGAAAAGTAAGACTAAGCCCCGCCAATTTGGCGGGGCTTTTTAGTTTGCAATGATAAAATGTTGGCTACTGACTGCTCATTTTCCCTTATATTTATGGGTGTTGGTGGCCAGTGGGAGGGTGAACGGTGTAGCTGCAATTTTTCCAAACGTCGTTTACTGAGACTTAGTTTTTAGTATCTGCTCAATTTTAGTCGTTGTTGCAGTATTTAAACGGCCGGCATTGTGGCTTAGAGTCGCTGTCATCTCGCCTAGAATCTGGTAAATCGGCAACAATTGTGGTGCATCCTTACTAAGTGCCTCAATGTGATTGGCAACAGTACCCAAATCTCCACGGACGATGGGACCGGTAAGTCCTTGTTCGGTTCCAAGTTGCTGCATGTTGTCCAAAGATGCTTTGACTAATGGTAGTAGTAGGGGAGTGGTCTGTTTGTCTTCAATTCCGCACTGGTTAAGCAATTGTTGGGCTGAATCAAGCAGGGTAACCAAGTAGTTTGAAGCTATACATGCTGCAGCGTGGTAGAGCGGTTTTTTATTACTCGCAATTGTAAATGGAATTGCATCTATCGCAGTAACCAGTCGTTCTCCTGTTGCTAGCGCAGAAGGATTATTACTTTCCACCGCACATGGACATTGAACTAATTTTTTGAAAGCAATTTGGTTGTCCGCAAATGGTAGTAATGGGTGTAGCGAAAGGAGCATGGCTTCTGCTTTATTGTGCTGCATGATCGCTGCAGAATGGAGCCCACTAAAGTGAACTAGGGTCGTTTGTGTACTTAGTTCAACATCAGTTTGTAATTGCTGCGCTAGTGGCCCAATTTGATCATCTGGTACCGCCAGTAAAATTATTTGTGCCGTAGCTGCTGTCGCAGGTTTAATGTCTGCTGCTGACGTGGCGCAGCCAATAAAATTACAGGCTGCAATTGCTCGGTCGCGGTCGCGACTGATTACCTTTTCAATGGAATAGCCAGCTAGGTGGAGGCGTTTGCAAATTGCTGTACCAACCCGGCCTACTCCAATTAAGGCAATTGTGGGCTTCATGCTACCGAAACCTGTAGGGAACCAACCTGTTCAATTGTCCCTTCAAGTTTATCGCCCGATACTATTTTGCTTACTCCAGCAGGTGTACCGGTGAGAATAATATCACCAACTTCTAAGGTATAAAATGTAGAAACTTCAGCGATGATCTCTTCAACTGAGCGCATCATTTGGTTAGTGTTTCCTTGTTGTCTCGTTTCGCCATTGATAAGTAGTTGTAGATTTATGTTGTTAGGGTCGTTGATATCGTTGGCGGGGACAAAGTCTGACAATGGGCACGAAGTATCAAAGCCTTTGGCAATTTCCCATGGCAAGCCCTTGTTTTTTAGTTCGTTCTGCAGATCACGTAAGGTCAAGTCAAGAGCTACACCATAACCAGCTAAATGCGACAGCGCTGTATTTTTATCGATGTTTTTACCAGTAGTGCCAATTAATAGAGCTAGTTCAAGTTCGTGGTGGCAATCATTAGAGTAGGGTGGAATTTCAATTACGCCACCATTCGCTAAGAGGCTAGTGGCTGGCTTGCAAAATATAACCGCTCGATCGGGAACTGCGTTGTTTAGTTCGCGAATATGATCAAGGTAGTTGCGCCCTAGGCAGACAATTTTCCCAACGTTAAATTCTTGCTTACTATTTTTTATTTTTACCTGATGCATGGTCTTCTCCTTCAGGGTAGTTGGCATTTTTACCAATTGCAAGATAGCGGTTTTTATTGCTGGAATGCAAGTGTAGTTGTCGTTGCTTTTGCGACAGGTGCTGGTTTGTGGTTTTCCCATATGTTAGTGTGATCTCAATTACGTTGTAGCAAGGAGATGTTATGTATTATTTCAATTATGAAGAGCCAGTGTTTCGGCCGCCCTCAGAAGCGCAATCGTTGATTTTGCAAATTACCATTGGTTGTAGCCAAAATGAGTGTAAGTTTTGTGGCATGTATAAAACTAAGCAGTTTCGAGTGCGAGGCGTTGCTGATATCGCTACTGAAATTGATTCTATTCCTGAGGCACACCGTAACGATTATAAGCGGATATTCCTTGCCGATGGCGATGCCTTAGTTTACCCGCAGGGAGAATTGATACAAATTTTAGATTTGTTGAGTCTTAAGTTTCCCCGTTTAACCCGTATCGGTATTTATGCCTCACCTAATAGTTTGTCTACCAAAAGCGTTGACGATCTTAAGGAATTGAAAAATAGAAAATTAAGTATTTTGTATTTTGGACTAGAAAGCGGTGATCCACAAACTATCGATTTAGTTGCAAAAGGCTTTAGTCCAGAACAGATGTTAGTATTATGTCGTAAAGCACAAACTGCGGGTTTGAAATTATCGGTCACTGCAATCTTGGGTTTGGCTGGGAAAAAGCGAAGTAAAGAACATGCTATTGCTACGGCAGAATGGATCAATGAGCTTTCACCTGTATACTTTTCTTTGCTAACAATGTTTCAACGCCATAACGATGACTATTTTACCCAAATTGAACCGTTAACAAATGGTGAAATAATTGCGGAGGCGCTACAAATTGTCGAACACTTGCATCCTCAGAAAACTATATTGCGCTCAAACCATGTTTCTAATGTGTTGAATTTGGCCGGGAGTTATCCTAAAGACCGTGAAAGTATCATCCGGCAAACCCAAGCGGCGTTAGCCGAAGCGCGAACCCATTCAGATTGGTTTAGTCAGGTGCCAGATTATGGTGAAAGTTATTACTAGGTTTAATGTGCTTGCGGAGTAGGTAGGTTAATGCCTACTCCGCAAGTTTTATGAAGGGAACGACTTATTGGATTTGGAACTCTTTTTTAGCAAAAGAATATTCGAAATTCATGTGGTCGGTATAGGTGTCTTCCAGAATGGCAACAACGTCCTCAGTAAACACTAACTCTTCGTTAGTCGGAATAACAAATACTTTGATCGGTGAATCTGGAGTTGTTATTGTGGTTTCGACTTTACGGGTCATAGTCTTACGATTTTTTTCCTTGTCGAGGATAATCCCCATAGGCTCAAGACCCTCTAACGCCTTTTCTCGGATTAACCAAGCCATTTCACCAACACCAGCAGTAAAGACGACGGCATCCAAACGACCTAAAGCCGCAAAATAAGAACCGATATACTTCTTTAGGCGGTAGCCTTCAATTTCCAGTGCCAATTTACAGCGCTCATTGCCAGCTTCGGCCGCTTCAATAACGTCACGACGGTCAGTAAATTCACCTGTAATGCCATAAATGCCAGATTTTTTGTTCATGACATTGTCAATTTCTTTAGGTGAAAGGTCTTCGCGCTCCATGATAAAGGCCGGAATCGCTGGATCAATATCACCACAACGAGTTCCCATTACCGCACCTTCAAGAGGGGTTAACCCCATGGAGGTATCTACCGAAATACCATTTTTAATTGCTGCATGGGAAACACCATTACCAATGTGCATAGTTACGACATTGCAACCAGCTGG
>JADGED010000080.1:0-3436 GCA_016744555.1 Desulfuromonadaceae bacterium | reverse complement strand
CGCTTAGAGACATATAGGTGACTAGTTCCGTGGAAGCCGTAGCGACGTACACCATGGTCTGTGTACCATTCGTGTGGCAATGGATAGGTGTATGCGGCTTCAGGGATTGTTTGGTGGAATGCGGTATCAAAAATGGCGATATGGGGGACATCAGGGAGGTTAACCTGAGCAGCCTCAATGCCGGCAATATTCGGTGGGTTATGTAGTGGCGCAAGATGCTGTACTTCTTTAATAGCATCGAGAACCTTATCGTCAATCATAACTGAACAAGCAAATTTTTCGCCACCGTGTACAACTCGGTGTCCAACTGCCGAAATTTTGTCCATGTCAGGAACTACCCCATAGGTAGCATCAGTAAGAATTTTAACAATCAAATGAACCGCTGTTTTGTGATCAGGGCACTCATATTCTTCACGATATGTTTCACGACCTGGTACTTCATGGAGGATATATGAGTCGCCAATGGTTACCCGCTCAACCATTCCTTTAGCAATAACTTTTTGTTTAGCCCAGTCAAATAGCTGGTATTTGACCGAGGAGCTGCCACAATTTAGTGCCAGGATATCCATGTTTAAATCTCCTTATTGTTGATGAATTCAATGTTTCTATTTGCTTAGCGATAATATGTTAAATGTATAACAGTTTTTTATTTTACTGAAGGTCAGCTAAAATAACCGATATGGTAGTTTTATAGCAAGAGTTTTTCTAGTCTGGACAGCGGGAAAAAAATTTGCTAAAAGACTTGTTAGCCTACCCGATAGTCGGGTGACACAATTTTTAAATTTTTAGGAGGAAAAATCATGGCTCATGTAATTTCTGAGGAATGTATTGCTTGTGGTGCTTGTCTACCAACTTGCCCAGTTGATGCAATCAACGAAGGTGATATCTACACAATTGATGCTGATGCTTGTACTGATTGTGGTGCATGTGTAGATTCATGTCCTGTTGACGCTATCTCTGAAGCGTAAGCTGGTCTGATTTACCCAAAATTAAGGCGGTAACTATCTAAGATGGTTATCGTCTTTTTTTATGAAAAAATTGGTTTAATGATGAACAATTGATTGGGATTGTGTACAGCAGGTTGAGTGACAATAAAATTGTATTATTTAGTGGCAGGTTGGGATGAGGTAACTATTACACTGAACTCTGTTAAGTTTTTGGGCAGATCGTTAAAGACTATGTCGAACGGTATGCGTTGTTTGCTATTAATTTTCATATTACTAAGGTCGTTACCGAATTGATTGCCCATTATTTTTTCTAATTCAGAAAAGGAAAGCGACAAGAGCTCCTTGTCGCCGATTGCATTACCGCAAAAAACTGTTTTTTGACGCAGTGGCTTGCCGTTTTGATCAAAGATAACCCCTTTAACCTGTATGGCTGCACGTGCTTCACTAAAATTGTTTATTACTTCTCCCCGAATCAGAAATAATTCACCGGCCTGTTTGTTAAGGACAAACTTTCCTTCTCGGTTGTCAATGGTGATCTGGCCGGTTTGCACCGGCGCTGTGGTTTGTTGTCCGAAAATTTGCTGGATAGTTTGATTTAATTGGTCCGTACCGTTTAGGTAGATAAATATACCTACGGCTATCATAATGATTAAAATTAATGTCAATAAGATCCGGATAATACTGGAAAGTGGCCCACCTTTTTTTGCTGCAGGTTGTTTCGGGAATTCTGGCTCAGCTACATCATTCGCTTCTGCTGTGGATCCATTGGCTGCGTTATCGGCACCCTGTTTGCCTTCAGAGGCAAGCTCTTTCGCCAATTCGGTATAAGAAAAATCGTCATTATCCTCTTCTGTTGGCGCTTCTTCAGAGTCAAGTTCTTGAAATTTGTCGTAGCTGAAGCTAGATTCATCTGCAGAATTTTCTTCAGTCTCCGCCGCAGGTTCTTCTACTAAGGTTTCGTCGTCAGCATTATTTTCAATTTCTTCCGCTGCTGTCTCTTTGGATGCTGTAAAAACGTGCTTGCATCGAGCGCAACGTACTTTTGCGCCGGCATCGGGAATTCGATCAGCATTTACGTCAAACTTGGTCGAACACTCAGGACAAACAATGATCATCAGGCGTTCTCCTTTTGCGGTGGGAGGATGGTTGATATTATTACCACCTCCGATGAATGTTTATGGTTCTTCAACAATATAGATATCTGGTAGATCGCGATATTTTTCGTCATGGTCCAAGCCATAGCCAATAATGAAACCATCATCCATGCTTAAACCAATGTAGTCGGCATTGATTTCAACTTCACGCCGGGCGCTTTTGTCAATCAATGTACAGATTTTAAGGGAACGAGGTTCTTGTAGCAGTAGTTTGTTGTATAGGCTCTGCAGTGTGTAACCACTATCGATAATATCTTCGACAATAATAACGTGGCGGTCCTTGATCGGCATTTCTAAGTTCTTACGAAACTCGATGATTCCTGAAGTACTGGTGCCAGAACCGTAACTTGCTAGACGGACAAAATCTATAACCGCAGGACTTTTAATTTCCCGAATCAGGTCTGCAATAAATAAAAATGAGCCTTTAAGGACCCCAACTAACATAATTTCCTGGTCACCATAATCGGCACTGATTTCTTCTGCCAAACGCTTTACTTCTATGGCTATGCGGTCGCGTGTAAAAAGGACCTTTCGGCTTTGTCCTACCATATTTATTAATAGCTCCCAAAAGATGTGTGATTTGACAGCAACGTATAACAGGAAAAAAGCAGCTATGTCAATAATTACCGCTACTTTGCCTTTATCAGTGTCGTGGTTATAAGCGACAGTTATTGTGCTGGTTTTTTAATGTATCTTTTTGGGTAATATACTAACTGTATAGCATCATTATTAAAGTACAATCAGGGATGTTTTATAGTAGTTGCAATGTCTTTACTTTTCTGACAGTTAAGCGGAAATATGTTATGCTTCTGAACTCAGATAAAGGAGATAAGTTATGTATCGGTTGCTATTGCTGTTATTATTTTTTTACCCTGTCGGTGTTGCTACCGCGGCTCCGGCTTTAGTCGTAGAAAGATTGACTCATGATTTTGGTGACATTTTTCAAGGAGACACCGTTATAGAGGTTTTCCGCTTTCACAATGCAGGTGATCAGGTGTTAAAGGTTGGAAACTTGCGCAGCTCATGTGGCTGTACTCAGGCATTACTTACTAGTAACCGTCTGGAACCAGGGGCCATTGGTGAAATGCAACTTAAATTTAATTCTCGCGGGTTTAAGGGGCCAGTTCAAAAAAAGGTTAGTTTTTCTACTAACGATCCAACGCATCCATCGGTGGCCTTTGTTTTACGCGGAAGAGTAAAACCAGAACTTTTTATTCAACCCGATAAAATTCGCTGGGGGGTAGTTCCAAAAGGGACACCGTTGACCGCAGAACTGCAAATTATTAATGACTCCGCCAGTCCAGTTGTCTTGCACCAGCCAAAAGTTACTAACGC
>JADGED010000007.1 GCA_016744555.1 Desulfuromonadaceae bacterium | reverse complement strand
CTAAAAAAGTCCACTGTAATGTGATTAGGCTTTAACCTGATCAACTTGCCCCGCCGGTCCGTGCCGGCGGGGCCCTTTTCCAAACAGACAACATACGTAACAAGAAGATTTAACAAAGGAGCTTAAAATGATTTTTGATGTTGGTGTTGCTATGACTTGGTTACTGTTTATTGCTCTGTTCCCAATTACATTCTTTTGGGTACGGCGTGCTTGGCGAATCCTGATCAAAAAAAATTACTCTGAAGTAGCCACTAAAAAAGGGCTACCACCTGCGAATCCACATAAGTGGGCTCCTTTCGTCGGTCTTCTCAACCTAGCTTGTGGATCAATGACAGCTTGGATTATCGTCTCTATACTTATGGGGCTTTACCCATATGACACATGGAGTGCCATGGCTGGATTAACCATTTGGGGAAAAATAATTGCTGATCTGATTATCCGCTTTCAAGCACACCCAATTACTTTTGGCAAAAAGAAAGCAGTAGCTTTAGACTGACTGCGGCTAATTAACGCAAACCCTTCCTATCTGCACCACAGATGTGATATTCTTCTCTGATTCACAATAAGGCTTCCATATGGAAGCCTTATTTAAGTTTAAGCTATAAAATCATTCTTCAACCCGATAGATAGCAATCATTTACAATTAAACGTCTATCTATCAAGGGTAATAGCCAACTTTCAGACAGGGATTAACTACATGGGACTCGTTAAAACTCTACGTGAAACAGAGCCGTTTAATCAGCTACCAGAAGAAATTTTTACCGAACTAAACGCCTCTGCTAAAACGAAAAAGTTTACGGCAAAGTTAAATATTTTCACCCAGCATGACGACCCTACCGGCTACCTCTATATAATAAAATCTGGCTTAATTGAAGTGGTTGTCCTCACTCCAGGTGGAGTTGAGATGATTGTCGATTACCGTAAAGAGGGTGAATTTTTCGGCGGCACACCTATCTTCAGTGACGGCGGCTATTCTGCTGGTGCTCGTCCAGCCAAAGATAGCGAATGCTACTTAATTCCTAAACAGCTCCTGACTCGAATAGCGGCAAGCTACCCGCACATTACCGAATACTTCAATCAAGAAATTTACTCTCGTGTCCGCAACCTTTACTCCGATATGGTCACTGATCATGCTCAGAACACCCTGGCACAAATGGAAGCATTTCCATTCCAGAAACGCTTGTCGGAGATAATGACACCAAACGTAGAAACTTGCTCATTATCCACACCAATTAGAGATGTTGCTAAAAGGATGGTGCAACTAAGCATCGGTGCAGTACTGGTCTGCGATAATAACAAAAAATTAATTGGCATCATTACTGAGCGTGACCTAGTTTCAAAAGTTATGGCGCGTGAGACAGCAGATTGCCAGTCGTCATGCGCTGGCGACGTCATGACTTCGCAGCCTTACACTATGGCTCCAGACACCTTCATGTATGAAGCCACAACATTTATGATGGGTCACAAGCTGAAATACATGCCTATCATCGATAGAGGCGAAGTTGTTGGCATCGTCTCACTGCACGACCTGATGCGCTTCCGCAGTCAAAAATCGATGCTTTTAATCGGTAGCGTCAACAGTGCCCGTACCGTTGAGGACCTTATCTCCGCCCGCGAAGAGATCGTTAAACTAGCTAAGGCACTAATGAGCGAGAGTCGGTCTCACATCGAAACCATGGAAATTATTTCCTACATTCACCACCGCATCATTCGTCGCTGCCATGACATTGTCTTTGAAGAGATGAAGCGGCAAAGCAAAAATGTACCCGACATAAAATATTGCTTCATTATTATGGGTAGCGGCGGACGTAAGGAGATGCTCCTAGGGCCAGATCAAGACAATGGCTTTATTTACGAAGATTTTCCCGATGCTAAAGTTGCTGAAGTAGAAGCTTTTTTCATCCCCTTTGCCGAAAAACTTGTATCCTCACTTGCCCGCATCGGCTATCCACGCTGTGACGGTGACGTTATGGTCAATAACCCTCTTTGGCGTGGCAGGCTCAGAGAGTGGCAAGATCGTGTTTCTGACTGGATTAGAGTTCCTGAAGCACAAAAAGTGCGCTACTGCTCAATCTTTTTTGATTTTATGCCAATAACGGGCGAAGCGTCTCTTTGTCAGGATCTTCGCGACATAGTCAATGCCCACATAAAAGCCCACCCGATATTCCTCTACCACATGATGGAACTCGATTTCCGCCACAAGGTTCCCCTGAGTTTAATCGGCCGCTTCTCTCTCGACAAAGATAAAAAGCACAAGGGAGAACTATCGATCAAGCAAGCGGGAAGTATTTTTATCGTCGATTGCGTCCGCATGTTCCTCCTTGAACGTCAGGGGCTTGCTACCACAACAATCCAGCGACTTGATGAACTAGTTAAGCTTAACATTTTCAACCAAGAGACCGCAGAACACATAAAAGCGGCCTTTGAAGCGTTTACCTTTTTACGTTTGCGCAACGAAATCAACCTTATAGATCAAGGTAAATTCCCAAGCCATTACCTTGACCCTTACGCCTTAACTAAAAACGAACAAGACCTACTTAAAGAAGCATTCCGGGTGGCTAGCAAATTACAAGATTCTACCAAACGCCATTTTTCTAAAATTGTAAACTAGAACCTAAAAACAATTTATAGTGTATTATCCGGAGAGATTAGCAATTTTGTCTCTCCGGATAATACAATTAGCAATAAATAATAACTCTATAAAACAGTTACTTCCAAAAAGTCAAAGTCGCCGCAACGCCCTTCACTATGCACTATAAATTATTTTTATCCCCTCTAAACCATTTCTTATTTTGGCGCCACACACATAGGCATAACCCAACAAATTGTTTGCGAAAATTACTTTTTTGATTAGAATAGAAAGCTGTTATCAATTTGAAGTATAAAATGCCAATCGGTGAGCATAAACGAGGTTTAAACTAGTGAGAGACAAAGAGCTACAAGACTACTGGAAACAAAACCTCAAGTATATTGCCGTGCTGTTATCAATCTGGTTTAGCGTATCATTTCTATGCGGCATAATCTTTGCCGACCAACTCGACAATTTCAACCTATTTGGTTTTCCTCTTGGCTTTTGGTTTGCTAACCAGGGGGCCGAAATAGTTTTTTGTTTGTTAATTATCGTCTATATCCGGCTGATGAATAGGCTAGATCGGAAATATAATGTTTACGAGGATTAATGACAGCACTGCCAGTTCACCATATGAGGTCATAACACTATGACCATCACCAACTGGACTTGGTTGTTTGTCACCATAACCTTCATTATTTATATGATCATTGCTGTCCGTGCTAGAGCTGCATCCACTGGAGCATTCTACACAGCGGGAAGATCAATTCACCCCGTCCTTAACGGCATGGCAACCGGTGCTGATTGGATGTCAGCAGCATCCTTTATATCAATGGCTGGTTTAATTTCCTTTATGGGTCGTGATGGCGCCATGTACTTAATGGGCTGGACCGGTGGCTACGTTTTACTTGCGATGCTACTAGCACCTTATTTACGCAAATATGGAAAATTCACCGTACCAGAATTTATTGGTGATCGGTATTATTCACAAACTGCACGAATAGTTTCTTTAATATGTGCAATCTTCATATCGTTCACCTATGTCGCCGGCCAAATGCGCGGCGTTGGAGTCGTATTTTCGCGTTTTCTAAATGTCCCGATTAATACCGGCGTAGTCATTGGTATGTGTATAGTCTTTTTCTATGCCGTTCTTGGTGGCATGAAAGGGGTAACCTACACTCAAGTTGCACAATACTGTATCCTTATCATTGCCTACATGGTTCCAGCAATCTACATATCAATCATGCTAACCGGCAACCCAATTCCGGCCCTTGGCTTTGGTAGTACTATTAGTGCTAGTGGAGCTGAAATTTTACAGGATGGATCGACGCAGGGGCGCTATCTTCTCGATGTTTTAAACAGTATCCATAACGATCTTGGCTTCAGTGAATATACTAGCGGTGTTCGCCCACAAATTGATGTGATTTTTATCGTGATTGCGTTAATGGTTGGGACCGCCGGGCTTCCACATGTCATCATCCGTTTTTTCACCGTTCCCAGAATCAAAGATGCTCGAGCATCAGCGGGTTGGGCTCTATTTTTTATTGTCCTTTTATATACTACTGCTCCTGCAGTAGCAGCATTTGCACGCACAAACTTTATCAAAACAATTCACAACGTCCAATATGAGCATGCCCCAGAGTGGATAAAAAACTGGGAAGCAACGGGACTAATTGCATGGATAGATAAAAATGGTGATGGTGTAATGCAGTACGGTCCAGGCAAAGCGATTGCCGGCAAACCGAAATACACCGGGCAAAGCGGCCCCCTTGGGCAAGCACTGGTTGCCAATTTGATTACCGAAAGTAAAAATGAAATTTATATAGATCAAGACATAATGGTTCTCGCCAGCCCCGAGATAGCTAGGCTACCAAATTGGATCATTGCTCTGGTTGCTGCAGGCGGCCTAGCTGCTGCCCTTTCAACTGCAGCGGGATTATTACTGGTCATTTCCGCATCAATTTCTCACGACCTTATGAAGGGGGTCTTGATGCCGAGCATGTCAGAAAAAGGGGAATTACTCTGGGCTCGTTGCGGCGCAGCAGGTGCAGTGGTTATTGCTGGTCTATTTGGTATTTTCCCACCGGGTTTTGTGGCTCAAGTTGTTGCATTTGCATTTGGTTTAGCTGCAGCTTCATTTTTTCCCGTCATCATTATGGGGATTTTTAGCAAAAAGACAAATGTCTACGGGGCAATGACCGGCATGATTGCTGGAATTACCATTACTACTGCTTACATTGTCTACTTTAAGTTCATCAACCCCGGTGCTAACAGGCCAGCAAACTGGTGGTTTGGGATTTCACCAGAAGGTTTTGGAACCATCGGTATGCTAGTCAACTTCGCCTTGATTTATGTTGTCTCTAAGGTTACCCCTGAGCCTCCGCAAGAGATTCAGCAATTAGTTGAACGCTTGCGTTATCCAGTAGAAAGAACTGTGGGGGAAACGAAAATTTCCACCGACGCTAGGCGCCCCTATTAATCATTACCAAGCCAGCACAAATCATAAAAAAAGCCCCCGATGATCTTGTCATCAGGGGCTTTTTACATTTGAACTTTACGTAAATCTAAACAAGCTTTTTCACTGCGTCTAGAGCTGCTGCGTAATTTGGCTCAGCAGTAACTTCTGGTACCAGCTCGGCGTACACAACTTTATCATTCTGGTCGATGACATAAACTGCCCGCGCAAGAAGCTTTAGATTTTTCAACAACAAACCATAGTTCAGACCAAAAGAACGCTCCTGATAGTCAGATAGGGTTTGTACTTTATCAATCCCAGCATTACCGCACCAGCGCTTTTGCGCAAATGGCAGGTCAACACTAATTGTATATGCAGCAACCGAATCGGGTAGAGTGGCAACGTCCTGATTAAACTGACGGGTCATGGTGTCACATACTGGAGTATCAAGAGATGGCACTACAGTAATAAGCCTAACCTTTCCTGCATCAGTAGCTAAAGTTACTGGCTGTAGACCATTATCTACTACCTGGAAATCTGGGGCAGTATCACCAACCTTAACTTCTGCACCCAACAATGTTGCTGGATTTCCCTTAAACAGTACTGCGCCATCACGCTCTGGATAGTTGCTCATTTGTCTCTCCCATATTTGAGTTAATATAATGTGTCTTTCGATTTATTACTAATCTAGTTATATATACACATTCCAACCTGCAACTGTCAACAAATTTTATTAACCGCCTTTTTGCATCAGCATATTTAAACATAACAGAATTAAAACTTAGCGTGACCAGGAGTTCGAGGAAAAGGGATAACATCACGAATATTTTCCATTCCGGTTACGTACATAAGCAAGCGTTCAAACCCAAGACCAAAACCTGCATGTGGGCAGCTGCCCCAACGGCGGATGTCGAGATACCAATCCATATCAGCCGTAGCAATCCCTTGTGCTTGCATCCTAGCTTGCAGCACATCCAAGCGCTCTTCGCGCTGACTACCTCCGATAATTTCACCAACACGAGGAACTAATAAATCCATAGCGGCGACAGTCTTATCATCATCATTCATCCGCATGTAAAAGGCTTTTATACCTTTTGGATAATCGGTAACAAATACGGGACCATTAAAAACTTTTTCGGTCAGATAACGCTCATGTTCGGACTGTAAATCGTGCCCCCACGCTACCGGAAATTCAAATTTTTGTTTTGATTTTTGCAATAAATCAACAGCTTCAGTGTAACTAATTGTGCAAAATTCTGCCTGTGCCAAAGACTCTAATTTATCCAGCAACCCTTTTTCAATGCGCTGATTAAAAAAATCGAGATCTTCCTGACAATTTTCCAAAGCATAAACTACCAAAAAGCGGAGAAAGTCCTCACCCAGCTGGCAATTATCCTGCAAGTTAGCAAAAGCAATTTCCGGTTCAATCATCCAGAACTCTGCGGCATGACGACTTGTATTGGAATTTTCAGCTCGAAAAGTTGGTCCAAAGGTATAAATATCAGAAAAAGCAGTTGCAAATAATTCCCCTTGCAACTGTCCACTGACGGTCAAGCCAGTACGCTCACCAAAAAAATCTTGCCCCCAATCAACGTTGCCATCCTGCTGCGGTGGGTTGGTAGGGTCAAGGGTTGAAACCCGAAACATTTCCCCGGCTCCTTCACAATCATTAGCGGTAATAATCGGTGTTTGAACATAAACAAAGCCGCGCTGCTGAAAAAACTGATGGACGGCAAAAGAGAGTGCACTCCGCATTCTAAATACCGCCCCAAAAGTATTTGAACGTGGGCGCAAGTGAGCGATAGAACGCAAATATTCGAGGCTATGACGTTTTTTTTGCAGCGGATAGTCTTCACCGGCGGCGCCGACAATATCAACTGTCAGAGCTTGCAATTCCCAACTTTGCCCTGCTGCTGGTGACTCAACTAGCTTACCTCTAACCGTTAAGCTTGCCCCAGTGCCTACCTTGCATATCGATTGATAGTTTTCTAGCTCTGGGCTAACGACAATTTGTAACGAAGCGAAACAACTGCCATCATTGAGGGTAATAAAGCTAACCTCTTTGCCTCTCCGCACCGATCGCACCCAGCCATTCACACGCACATCTAGCAGTTGTTGATCTGCTGCCAACAGCTGCTTAACTGATTTTTTTTCTAGTGGCGGCACGACAATCCTCCTGTTATCAAAGTTTAGTAAAAGCACAACGACAGCACTAAAACAGCTCGACCCAGATCACCCAAGCTTAAGGACGGCAATCAAATTTAATCAATAAACCGTCCACCTCGAGACTCTAAAAACGAACCATACTCTTTATCAACTTTCAAAATATGCTCCAGCAGCCATTTACGCAAAAAAGCCAACAACTCTTTAGCCAATTCTTCGGTGCTTGCATTTGAAAGTTGTTTAAAACGGTCTATTTCGGCAATTAATGATTTATGTACCTCTTTGTGCTCAACCAAGCCTGGGTACTGGTATTCTGCCATAAGTTTTTCTTCGTGGCGAAAATGTTCCACAGTATATTTTTCTAAGGTTACCAAAATTGGAACAATCACCTCATCTCCATGCTTCTCTCTCACCGCAACGTACAAAAGGTTGATTTGATCTACTAACCCACGATGCTCTTTGTCCATCGAATTAATACCGGTAGCATAAACTTCTTTCCAACCAATCACCGCCATAAACCAACCCTTCCTTTGTTGCAATAAGCTTTCAACGCAGAGAAATTCAACCTAAAATTTATATTATTGTTTCCCCATCACTAACGCTATCAATCGGCAAAACAACTTCAAAACAGCTACCAATGCCTAGTTCCGAAACTACCCGTAAGCGGCCACCATGATTATGGGTAACAATAAAGTAAGCGGTAGAAAGACCCAGCCCAAAACCGGCACCAACATCTTGTGTCGTATAAAATGGGTCAAATATATGCTCCACAACATCTGGCTCAATACCTTTACCGTTATCAGATATCGAAATCCTAACATTTAAATCGTCTACCTGTGCGATATCCAGCGTAATTTGCTGGTTATCACTACTTTCAGTTAACGCCTGAGCGGCATTTTTCAATAGACTAAGAAGCACTTGCTGAACTTGACTAGACTCGCAACACACATCTGGAACTGGTTGAAAATTACGAATGATAGAAATATTTTTAAAATTATAACTATTACGCATATCGTAATCACTAGCAGCAAGCTCAATAGTACGTTCTAACAGGTCAGTAATTGGACAAGGGACTAAGCTATAAGTGCCAGATCGGCTAAAGCTTTGGATGTTGGTAACAATTTTAGCTACTCTATGACCAGCTTCAGCAATCGAATGGATAATTTGTTCGCAACCACGTACTTTGTTGTATTCTATTATTGCTTCCATCGTTATATTTAGGTCTTCGGCAACCTGATGGTTTTTCTTCAGGCTAGGCGAATATCGCCGTTCTAAAACCTGAATATTTTGCAATATAACCGCCAATGGATTATTTATTTCGTGAGCCAACCCTGCAGCTAATCCGCCGATTGACTGCATTTTTTCAGACTGCACCATCATTTCTTCCAATTGCAACTTTTCGGTAACTTCATCCATATAAATTACCGCCCCATCTGCCCCCTTCATCGATAATGGGAAAATTAAAATATCGAAAAAGCGCTGCCCTCCAGAGCTTGACTTTTTATTACTTTCAACCTTGGGTAACCAAATCGGCTTTCCAGTTTCTAATGTCTCTTCTAGCTTTGGCATAAAGCTTGAAAAATCAAACAAATAGCATACGGTACTCATAGCGTAACCCTTGGCGTCATCTGCTGCCAGCAAGCTCTCATCTGCCGCACGTTGATTCCACAAAGTTACCTTCATATTATTGTCAACCCCAATAAGGATTGACGGCATAGAATCAATTATATCCTGTAAATAATGTTGCAATTGCTGCATTTCGTCACGAGCTTTTTTATGCTCAGATACATTGCGAATAATACCATCGATATACGCCTCTTGCGTATCATCACCAGCAACTAAGTGACCGCTGAGGGAAGCCCAAAAAGTTGTGCCATCGATACGGCGTAATTCCACCTCAAAGTTATGTACATCTTGGTGCCGTTCAAGCAAATCAATCCAGCGCTCACGATCTTCGCTCCGACAATAAATACTACTTTGCAGTATATCTGAATAGCGCTCGCAACCTGCTACCGCTTCTCCTTCGACTGGCAAGTCATAACCAAACATCTCAATAATTGCCCGGTTAATATCGATTACGTTGCCAGAAACGGTAATCCTAAAGATGCCATCTGAAGCACTATCAAAAATATTACGATAGCGTTGTTCCGATTTTTCTAAAGAGGTCACACTCTCCTTAAGGTTTGTAGCCATCTGATTAAAGGTTACTTCTACTTCATTCCACTCATCATAACGATCTAAAGACATAGGGGAGTCAACATCCCCTTGCTCAAACTTCTCTAAGCGCTCCCGTACCATGTCCAAAGGTTCCTGCACGTTTTTCTTGAAAAAGTTACACACGTATAGCCAAACGATTATCGCCACAAGTAAAAGCGAACCTAGAGCCGAAATAGCTATAGCAAAAATGATTGCGTCGGCTTTATCCTTAGTGTCCTTTACTGTTGCAGTAAATTTCTGGGCCAAATTATCCATACTAGATAATATTTGCGCTGATCTATCATTTAAACCCAGCCCTAACTCACCCAAATGCACCATAACCTCTTGGTAGCGTTTTAATTTCTCCTGGTATTGATTGATGCTATCAACCAAGCCTTGGCCAAGCCTATCAATCGGTGGTTCAGCAGCAATTATCGTGCGTAAACGTATTTTTAGATTTGCAAGTTCAATTTCACGCTGAGTTAAGGCATTTAGGTCGGAAAAAAGTAATTGCGCAGGGTTTTCGGCTAAATTTAGATTGGTAACTTTTACGAAGATGTCTATCAGGTCTGGTGCTAATAAAGATAGTTGCTCAAGGTACAACTTTTCATCGTCAGAGCTTGCGAGGGCAATTTTTTTTTGGTTAATTGCCTCTTTAAGGCGAACAAGTCGCTCTTTAAGTGCAAGGTCCTCATCTATGCGCCAGAACAATAAAGAGTTGGCTAGTTCCCGTCCTTCTAAGTAGGAATTTAGTTCTGATTGTAACTGCCCGATAGCGCCTTTGATAGCAGTGTCATTAACTGCAACATAAACATTGCTGAGATCTTCTAGGACCCCATTTCTTTCAGTTGCATACCAATTACCATCAAGATCAAAGGTTGCTTTTAGAATGCTCAAACGAGCGCTAAATAAGCCAAAATCACGATTATTTTTAGAGCTACTAACTACTTGTTTCAACCCTGATTCGATCGTTCTGTCGACGTTTTTACGTAACTGAAAGGAGGCTAAAATCAAGCAAATAGCGATCAAGATAAAAGCAAAACCAACCCAAAACCCCATTCTATTTATTCTAGCTTGAAACGATTTCTTGCTGTTCAATAAAGCGCACATTTAGACCCCCTCAACAAAGGAAAAACTAAATAATTAACAAACACTTAACATAGCAAAGAAAGACAGTAACAAACAATAAAAAAGGAGCCGCAATGCGGCCCCTTCATAAAAACAAATCGATTCTACGTTGCTACCAATTAACTATGTTCACGTGACTTTAAGAACGTCACCCCTTCCCATTGCTCCATGGTATGACCAAGGCGCCATTCACTTGCCGCAAGATAGGTCAAATGTCCTTCCGCATCATGTGCTAATCGACCTTGTTCACGCTTTTGAAACTCATCGAACAATTTTTTGTCTTCACATTCAACCCAACGGGCAGTGGTATAATCGACACCTTCATAAACGGCGTTAACATTATACTCAGACTTCAAGCGCTCCATGGTTACATCGAACTGCAGCACACCGACGGCGCCAAGGATAAATTCTGCCCCAGTCACCGGCTTAAACACCTGTACCGCACCCTCTTCAGCCAATTGAGTCAAACCTTTTTGCAACTGTTTCGACTTCAACGGATCTTTCAACCGAACCCGGCGGAAATGTTCTGGAGCAAAGCTTGGAATACCAGTAAATTTAAGAGCCTCACCAGAGGTAAAGGTATCGCCAATCTGGATTGTACCGTGGTTATGGAGACCGATAATATCACCAGGATAGGCCTCTTCGACATTAGCACGATCCTGCGCCATAAAAATTGTAGCATTAGACAAGGCAACCTCTTTGCCGGTACGCTGATACTTAACCTTCATCCCACGGGTAAATTTGCCCGAACAAATCCGTAAAAAAGCAATCCGGTCGCGGTGCGCTGGATCCATGTTTGCCTGAATCTTAAATACAAAGCCAGAAAAAGCTTCTTCACTGGGTTCGACAATCCGATCAACGGTCTCACGCATTCCCGGTGGTGGTGCCATTTCGACAAAAGCATCTAGCATCTCTTGGACACCAAAATTATTAATTCCACTACCGAAAAAAACTGGAGTTTGTGTAGCTCTTAAATAATCGTCTAGATTTAATGGATTGGCTGCCCCTTCGAGCAACTCGATATCTTCACGCAGCTCATCGGCCTGGCTACCAAGTAATTCGTCCAACTGTGGATCGTTAAGATCGGCAATTTTTATGGTTTCGGTACTACGAGCATCATCTCCGGGGCGGAATAGGTTAAGCTCTTTGCGATAGAGGTTATAAACCCCCTTGAACCGTTTTCCCATCCCTATCGGCCACGACAACGGCGCACACTCGATCTGCAACTTTTCTTCGATATCAGCTAGGACATCAAGGGGAGACAAACCTTCACGATCAAGCTTATTGATAAATGTCAGTACTGGAGTATTGCGCATACGACAGACTTCCATCAATTTTTCAGTTTGCGGCTCAACCCCTTTAGCACTATCAATTACCATCAAAGCGCTATCTACTGCAGTCAAGACTCGGTAGGTATCCTCAGAGAAATCTTTGTGGCCAGGAGTATCGAGCAAGTTTATTTCAAAATCACGGTAATTAAATTTCATTACCGATGACGAAACCGAAATACCCCGCTCTTTTTCAATACTCATCCAGTCACTGGTTGCATGACGATTTGACTTACGCGCCTTTACTGTTCCTGCCATCTGAATAGCACCACCAAATAACAACAATTTTTCAGTTAAAGTGGTTTTACCCGCATCCGGGTGACTGATAATGCCAAACGTACGGCGCTTGGCGATCTCTCTTTCTAGTTCTTTGCTCACGTCAAAATATCCTTTTATATAATTTAAGTAGCAGTGCAAGGAAAATTACTTCTCAATTCAACCTACAGCTGCGACCTCTTTTTTTTCTTAACTTTTTCCTTACGCCAGCGCTTATGCATCCAAAACCACTGGCTCACATCCTTACGTACAGCAGTCTCGATAATGTCGGTCAAACGCTGAGTATTGGCGATAACGGCATCTTCTCCCTCACCATCCAATAGCAACATCGGCTCAACCCACACCTTATAGCGATTGTCTGGTTGCATTAGACAGAAAACCGGAACCACAGGGATGTTATTTTTCATCGCCATATTTGCAATCGCTGTAGTAGTATAAGCCTCCCGACCAAAAAAATTGACGGGAACCGACCCCGGTGGGGTTATGTGTTGATCTAACATTATAGCGACAGCGTGATTGGAGCGCAAAGACTGTAAAATCTGCCGAGCCCCTTTACGGCTGTTAATTATTTCTGATCCAAAGGATTTTCTCAGCTTAGCAAAGTAGCTTTCAGTCAAAGGGTTTTTCAACGGTCTCGCCACAAGGTCACACTTTACACCATGATCAGCAGCGGCAAACCCGCCAATTTCCCAAAAACCTAAATGAGCACTCAATACAATCACTCCACGGTCCAGTGCTATCGCTTCTTGTAACAGCTTGGCACCTTCATAAAAAACTAGACCTTCAGTATCTTTCTGCCCAAGTTCAAACATATCAAAGCGAAGCATATCGATGCCACAAGCGCCAATATGCTCGAAATTTTTCCGGACATTTACTTCGATCTCTGCCGCAGTTAACTCTGGCAAGGCCAACGCCATATTATCTTTTGCTATTTGGTAACGACGAGGAACAACCTTCATTGCAAAGCGCCCCAATGACCGCCCGACAGCTAATGCAAAATTGCGGGGTAAACGCCTTACCACTGCAGCAACCACTACAATAGCGTAATATTCACTACGATGTTTAAATGAGACTGATGACATCCAGTAATAACCTTTTCTATAAAATAAATTTATTTCACAAGACCAGCCCTTAACTATAGCGCAATTTGTCCTTTAGAATAAAGGCAGTTTTTATTTAAACAACAACGACTAACGAAAAACTAATATAACTACTGTACCTAAATCCTTGACCAAGAGTTTTTATACTTTTATGCTATGCGGTTGAAACTAGCAACACTATCCCAAGGAGAAGTTCATGGCCGTATTTGAAGTAAACCACCCACTAGTCAAACACAAACTGGGTTTAATCCGTAGGCACGACATCAGCACCAAAAACTTTCGTGAACTAGCCTCCGAGATTGCTCGACTACTTACCTACGAAGCGACTAAAAACCTCGAAACCGAATCACACACAATCACCAGCTGGAACGGTGAGGTTGAAGTAGAACAAATTAAAGGCAAAAAAATTACCGTGGTACCAATTCTTCGTGCAGGGCTAGGGATGATGGATGGAGTTCTCGACCTGATACCTAGCGCTAGGGTCAGTGTAGTCGGCCTTTACCGCAATGAAGAAACCCTAGAGCCGGTCACTTACTACGAAAAACTGACCAGCAATATTGACGCCCGTACTGCCCTTATTATTGACCCAATGCTAGCAACTGGGGGGTCACTGATCGCCTGCATCGATATGTTAAAAAAAGCTGGTTGCACTAGCATCCGTGGTCTGTTTTTAGTAGCGGTCCCAGAGGGGATCGAACGGGTACAAAAAGAGCACCCAGACGTCGATATTTATGTTGCCTCAATTGACAGCCACCTGAATGAAGATGGCTACATACTACCGGGCCTTGGTGATGCCGGAGATAAGATTTTTGGCACTCAATAGTCAAAAAAACCAAAAGACACTTTAACGGAGAGACGAAGAGAAGCAGAGAAAACCATTACAAAACTTGCCCCTGTGGAATTTTGGGTTTTCTCTCCGACCTCAGCACCTTTGCGCCTCTCCGTTTAAAACAAAAAGACCCTACCCTCTAACCACAAAAAAGGACGCAAAACTATGCAACCGTCCCCAACAGATTACAACTTTCGACTAAAAGACTGCTTACTTGGTGCACAGATGCTATTTGTCGCATTTGGCGCACTAGTACTTGTTCCCCTTTTAACCGGACTAAATGCCAACGTCGCACTATTTACTGCTGGCGCCGGCACCTTAATTTTCCAACTTATCACCCGTGGACGCGTGCCCGTTTTTCTCGCTTCCAGTTTTGCCTTTATAGCACCAATTATTTACGGTGTTGGTCAATGGGGAATCCCTGGAACAATGTGCGGCTTGGTTGCCGCTGGACTGCTATATGCCCTACTTAGCTTTATCGTCAGGATTTTTGGATCTGGCATTCTGCATAAAGTTCTACCACCTATAGTCACTGGCCCGGTAATTATGGTTATCGGCTTGGTTCTAGCACCTGTAGCTATCCACATGGCTTCTGGTCGCACCGGTGACGGTTCTGCCTGGCTAGTACCTGAAACTACCGCCTTCATTATTGCGGGCGTTGCCCTAGCAGTTACTATTCTAGTTTCCTTGCTTGGTCGTGGATTATTTAAGTTGATCCCTATCCTAAGCGGTATCGTCGCTGGCTACGTTGCAGCATTGGTACTCGATGGCACCGGCTTCACCGCTTCCACTCAGGCTGCGTTTGATCCCGGCACACTACAAAACTGGACTGGCCCAGCACTAGTTTCAATGCAAAAAGTGACCTCTGCCCCATGGTTTGCCATCCCCGACTTCACCATGCCAGTATGGAATTTGGAGGCAATCTTATTTATCGTCCCAGTAGCTATTGCCCCAGCAATTGAACACTTTGGTGATGTTCTCGCCATCGGTGGCATTTCTGGAAAAGATTACGTTAAAGACCCCGGCATCGAAAACACCCTACTAGGTGATGGCGTTGCAACTAGCTTTGCCGCACTCCTCGGGGGACCGCCAAATACCACTTATTCAGAAGTTTCTGGTGCTGTTGCGTTGACCAAATCATTTAACCCGGCAATCATGACCTGGGCAGCAATTACAGCGATAGTCCTTGCCTTCATCGGCAAACTAGGTGGCTTTTTGAACACCATTCCAGTTCCAGTCATGGGCGGGATTATGGTTTTGCTATTTGGGGCTATTGCAGTTATCGGTATCAACACATTAGTTAAAGCCGGAACCGACTTAATGGAGCCAAGAAACCTTGCAATTGTTGCAGTTATTCTTGTTTTTGGTATAGGTGGCATGAACTTCGACCTGACCATAGTAAAACTGGGTGGAATTGGTCTAGCTGGTGTAGTTGGAGTTGTTTTGAATTTAATTTTACCGCAAGGTAAGGCAGAATAACAAAAGCTTTAAGCATAAGGTTCAAGAGCAAGGCAAATCAGTTTTTTTGCCTTGCTCTCTTTATGATTACAGATAATATAAACAACTTCCTGCCTGCAAACCAACCCTTAAGATAATAGCTTGTAAATTTAACGACTAAATCATAAAAAAATGGGGGCACGCCATAAATTGCCCTCCCCCATTACCACTACGATACAACTCGAACAGCTAAATGTAACTATTTGCATAACTACTTGCGCGAAACTGCAATGGCCACAATCCCATTATTCACGGCAACACTCTGCAAGCTTGCTCCATGAGCAGACACATCAATACTACTAACTTTTTGTGGTTGAGCCGGATCAGCAACATCAACTAAATCAACACTGTTGGTTTCACTGTTAGTAACAAACAGCATCTTACCATAGGCATCATAGGTGACAATTTCAGCAGCACCGCTAGCAAACATACCCAATGCCAACGAAGACAACTTTACCGCTTTTCCATCTTGACCAAGGGAATAAATAGCGACAGTGCTACTCAACTCGTTAGCAATAGCGAGATAGTGGTTACCGTTCTGATTGAAAGAAACCATCCCCTCCGGGGCTAGGTCACCACTAGATGAAGGAAGTTTCCCGTAATCTATATCATTATTATAAGCGACAAAATGGGCATCCTTAGGCACAGTGATATCATAAACAAAAAACCCGCCTTGTTTTTCCAAACCTATATAGGCAAAAGTTTTTGCACCTATTCCAACTACCGCTAACGCCTCTGGTTCACACCCTTTTTTAGCTGAACGGGCATCTACTCCATCCCAAAAATAAACCGTCTCACCAATTGCTTCATATGGGATTTCATCGGCAATAAGCTCGGCAATATCATTGCGATCATCGGTATCGTCAACACGGGTATTAAATTGGTTGCCATAGTGCTGTGCAAGGTACCGTTCAAAGTCACTGCCACTGTCGTAAACTTGTTTACCAGCGGCATCCCAAATAGAAAAAGACCTTGTACCAGCAAGATAAAGTTCTGTATAAACACCGCTTTCATCCATACCGAGATCGCGCAGTACCCTTAATTTCTTGCGTCCCTTAACGTCCAAAACATCCCTGGTTAACTGGGGAGAAAATGGCGCCTTGAGTTTGTTAGCCTTGGTATAATCTTCCCACCCACTATACTCTCTATCATCTCCCTCGTTGGCAGAAACAACATAATCTTTACCGTCAACTTGATAACAAACAATCGTATCTGGCTGGTACAGGCCATACAAATTATTTGGAGCGGTAGCAACAGTTGCTCCATCTTTGGTGTTAATATCGATATGGTTAAACTCTTTGCGCCCCAATGCAGTGACAGAAATTATTTTTTTTGCTGCGATATCAATAATTGCCAAACCGTTATTTTCTTGCAATGACACCCAAGCTGTGGTTCCAGCAGCGTTAACTGCAACATATTCTGGCTCGATATCTTTAGCGGGAGATGCCCCTGGCTTAATCCGTAGGGCGGTTGGTATTTGGACATCATCAAAAGTCATTGTGGTTACGTTTTGAACTAATCCACGTTCAAGTTCCTGCAGGTTGATTATGGAAACCGAACCCTTAGGATCGCTACTGTAATCGTCGACTGGCTCACCTTCATTGGCAGAAATTACCGTTTTGCCGTCAGGGGTAAAGGTAACCATATCTGGCAAGGTGCCAACGTTAGCAACATCAAGAAATTCTCCAGTTGTTGAATAGAAAACTACCTGACCACCACCTATATCGGGATTATTGGTTAATTGCTGCACAACATCAACCTTGCGAGCTTGATAATTACAGGCTGAAACAATTAGCATTATCACTACACTTACCAGTAGTAAAGATCTCACTTTGCACTCCTTATGATAAAATTTGTATTTAATTACTGTTTTATCCAAACCTTGAAACGTTCACGGGTCTTTTCATCTGCATGCTGATACCAATACTTAAGCATTTGCTCTACCAAAACGGCTTCATCGCTTAATGACTTTCCCGTTGCACCAATCGGCAATGGTTGCTCATGAACGGTAGAATTAAAATGGGATAGCGTGGCAACAGCAGCTGAAGAGCTACTCTGGTTAAAAACAGTAAGCTCTTTTTCGTAATTACGGCTAAGTTGAAAACCTTCCTTGTTTAACTTGCTCACCTGAAAATCAACGTCACTACCACTATTGTTAAGAATGCTAATATCTGGTTGAGAATTAAATTTTTTCAACTGGTGCTTTTTGTTAATTTCAGGGGTATGGATGGCTAAGGTTGTATTGTGTGCCCGAAAAAGGAGGACAAAAACATCAGAAGAGACTCTTTCTGCATCAAAACTACGCCCTAGATCAGCAACATAGCGAATTGCAATCTGGTTCAAACCATCTGGCAATTCGACATTATCCGTAGGTTCAAAATCTTTGCCATTAATCGCAACAATCGATATCGTTTCCGGTAGTTGCAATTTCACCGCAGCCATAGTCGAAACTGGCATCCAGAGGTAAATGCAAAAAACTATTAATTGTAATAACTTCATCGAAGCTCCTTACACCCATATTACTAATAAAAAGGGCGACCAATGCAGGTCACCCTTTTTAACTAAACTGGATAATTTAGAGGCTAAAATTTGACCCGCATACCAACCAAGTACCCCATATCACTATCTTCGCCGTCATCATCAGCCACTTCAGCAAACACACTTACATTTTTTTGCTTTGGGAATTTATAAGCTGCATTAACATACCAACCCTCAAGTTCATAATCATCGCTAGCATTGTCACTGTCTAATTCATTAAAAATATAACCAGCGCCGATTTTAGTGGTGTCCATGACAGGTACGCTAACAAAAACGTTCCAAACAGTAAGCTCCTCGTTGTCTTCTTTATTGTCTGCAAGGCTGTAATCGGCCCCGACATAAACAACTTTGGCATCGTAAGCCAAACTAACCCCATAGGTATTAGTAGAATCATCACTTGAATCATCTTTGTATGTCTGATATGCGGCACCAACCTCAAATCCAACAAACTCAGCACCTACAAAAATATCGGTAAAGCTCCCGTTTTCACTATCTTCTCCTTCAGCTTTAATTTCGTGAGCAACGACAACCTTAACTACATCGAAATCGGCTTCAGCCCTGATCAAATCATCACCATTGTCTTCCGGGAAAGCATAAGTTTCACAGTTATTGCCTTCGATAGTCCCCTCGATACCGAACTCATCTGCAGAGCTGTCGGTTTTACCAACTAAAATACTAAATTTATCATAAGCAAAACCTAGGTATGCTTCTTCAAGCTCTGGACCTGGAGCATCATCTTCGGCGGCATCCTTAAAACCAAAATCAAGCTGACCAAAAGCACTAAGACCATTTCCAAGATCGTACTCAACCGAATTTTTCAATTCAAGGTCATCGTATTCAACATCTAGGTTCTGATCATCGCCAACGTCTTGGCGCAATTGAACCTGCAGATCACCTTTTATCTTGTAAGTGAAACCATCTTGATCAAATACCGTTGCAGATTGTGCCACTCCAGCAAAAAATAGTGCGCCGATAACAGCATAAAATAGTGGGGTTACTAACCTCTTCATCTTTCTCTCCTTTTGTCTTTAATGACTAAAACGCCTATGGCTTCCGATAAGCTCAGGCAACCAGTGATTACCATTTTAAATAGTGATCACATCCAAACATGATCTAAACAGCACGTTGTTGCTGATTTAGGATCGGGGAGATAAGACCAAACATAGATTAGCGTTAAGCTAGAAGTAGATTAGATATATGTGAGAGCATTATTGATTTATTAGGGCGGTGTTAGTTGGACAGAGTTACAAGGATGCGCAATAGAGAGGATTAAATGTGGAAGGAGAAATCTTTGCACAAAAAATGGGGACCGACAAAAGCCGTATCCCCATTTTTTTTAAAGAAAGAAACTATTACTTTTGAATCCGGCGACACTCCAAATAAAAACGTTTTTCGTCCGCTTCACCCATAGAAAAGGTTTTCCTTGGCAACGCACCATCAAGCAAAATAGTTTTAAACAGATCATGCTTAGAGATGGCTGGCAAATAGAAGCCTGCACATTCATTCTGGGTACCGAGGTCCGTCACCGTCTGGTCGCCGTGGATATAATCAACCTTTACCGAACTATTATCGGCTAAATATTGATCTAGGAAGCCCTGCAATGTTGCCACTACCAGATTAAACTCTGGATTAGCAACACTACAAACACCGAAGTTACCAGCTAAGACAACCGGGAAAGCGTGTACTCCGGAAGCAGCGGACACAGCGGCTTCAGCGCCAGCTAAACTATCACAGGGGGTGAAAGTCATGGGGGTGTTACGATCAGCAAAGAAACTTTCCATTTGCTGCTTTAGGTGGTCACAATCCACATCAAATAACACGCGGTGGATTGCTTCGAACTCTAGACCAGAATCATGGACATTTACCAGTTCCACTAAAGCAAAACGGGCAGGATGATTCATGATTTCAACCGAATCATCGGCTTCGGCTTTAAGTTTTTCCCATATTGCTTTCGCAGTGGCAAAGGAGTGGTTGCCGTCGCCCATGGCATACAGCATCACCTCACCATCAACATTATATTTAACTTTATAATCTTCAGGATCGGCTAGTTTTTCTAATGCTGCTACAACTTGCTTAATCAATTGCGGCTGATCGACCCGAGAACCTTTCAGGTGTCCACCATTTTCCAGCAACTCAAAGTCATAGACGGTCTCCAACTGCTCATTGAAGAGCGGTTCGATCACAGTCATAGCCGGATCATCAATCAAAACCATGATATGAGGTAATTCGATTGGTGCATTTTCACGCACCTTAATCCGTGGTGGCAAGCGATCAAGGATGGTCCCTTCGGTCGCCCGAATCAAACTTTGTGCTCCACAGGTATAGTCGTACTGATCTAAATCTAAGGCAACAATCAGACCTTTGCGTGATTCTACTTCGCAGGTTTTTCGGTCAACCAAAATAAATCCTGGCGACTGCTCAGTTAAGCTGCCATCAGCCAAATACTTTTCCATATTCTGATTGATAGTAGCAATACGTTGATCACCATCGGCATCTTCAAGATAAACTTCGGGGAAAACCAGATTTAGAGTGGAGACACTATCAGCGGTTTGTTGTTGCAGACGCTGCCAATAATCACGATCTGAAGTGTATTGATCACAGGCGATAACTGCCCACTGTTGCATATCAACATTCGGCTGTGGCAATAAAATATTTGGTACCTGCAAGCCTATTTTTTCAAAAATCATCAATAACCCCTTGTAAGTTTAAAATCAGCGGTGAATAAAAATGATCTAACCTAGCACTATTTTACCAATCGTAAAAGTGTCTAACCAGACTTAAAATACCCATTACAATTTGCCTCGGTATTCTGCATATGGTGTTTAAGAACAAATGGCCTCCTTATTTATAATAAGAAGGCCATTTAAAATAGTTCATTTGTGGATAGATGAAGCGCTTCGCTCTATATTTGCTTTTGCCCATCTTCACAATTATCGAACTCATATTTTACGCTTAAACAACCAGAGTCATTCTTAAGTGCTCCCCCAACTAATTTTATAGATTGAATGCCATTATTTAGTTGTGCACCATACTTTTCATTCCACGTAGCACCAAGGAACCTTTCCTCACTCAATAATCCCTGCATAAAATCTTCGGACTCGTCCCAGTCACTCCCAGTTCTTAAAAAATTAACCTCAAGAAACTCACCATAACGTTCTGACAGCTTCTTTTTAAATAAATTAAACTCTCCAATCAACTTATTCCCATTAGCTTCAGTAGCAATACTGTTGCCACTTGCCACTATCTTATAAACTCCTTGCGAGTCTGAAACCATAACTAAATATTTTTCAAACAAGGTATTCTTTTGTGGCGGGTCAATATAATAAACTCCAGGCGAAACTTTTTTGACAATATTCAGAGATTCGACACTAGCACCTTTATCAATACCAAATGGTCCAGCAATTGATTGACTAGCAACAAGTAAAAAAGCTAGCACCGCAAATAGAACTTTCATTTTTCCTCCCTTTTCATGTGACAATAAAAACAGATTCGTCATTAGTAAAACTTATAGCAAGCCATGTCAAATCATTTTTTAATTAGAGCCAAACAAAGAGACTAACACACAGAAATAAAAGAGTTTTAGCCATCTACACATGCCAATCAAACAAACATCACAACCTTAACACTCAAAAAATACACTTATACAACTACTTTAAACACCTTAAATTTAATATATTTCAACAATTGGATTTCCATAACTTCCAAGCTAGCAATTAAGTAAAAATAGCAACTATACAAACTTAAAAACTTGTGCCATTTATGTACTTACACCCTAATCCCATGATCGAATCAATAGTTCAAATTTAGAGGAGCGATCCCACTTGAGCAAAACCATCCACCTAATACGGCACGGAGAAGTGCAGGCACGACCTAATATTTTTCTAGGCACAACAGATGTAGACTTGAATCAATTGGGCAAACGACAAAGTAATTTTTTAGCGCAACATCTAATTGAAACGCAGGTTGATCGGTGCTTTTGCAGTCCACTTGCTCGAGCTCAACAAACCGCAGAACTAATAGCCACAACTGCGGGGCTAAAAGTAGAAACCGATCCAAGTTTACGTGAAATCAATTTTGGTTTATGGGAGGAACGTACTTTTAACGAAATTGAATCTGCTGACCCGCAGCAAACGCAACAGTGGTGCAACGACCCATTAGCTTTCACGTTTCCCAATGGCGATTCAGTTGCAGAATTCATCCAGCGCATGCGAATCTATATGCAGCGGTTAAAAACAACTGATGATCAACATATCTTACTGGTAACCCACGGTGGAGTAATTCGGATTCTCCTGACTCTGTTGTTGCAACTTGAACCACAGCAACAGTTCAAGTTTGAAATTGGTCGAGGCTCATTGAGCACGATAAAACTTTATGACAATACGGCAATTCTAACGGGGCTAAATTATGGCAGCAAATAAATTAATCTACATTAGTGGTGGCTGTCGCAGCGGCAAGAGCAACTACGCACAAACCCTTGCCGAATCGCTGCCAGGGAAACAGGTCTACATCGCCACCTGCCCGAAAATTGATAGCGAGATGGATCAACGAATTACTCTGCACCAGCAACAACGTGCTAACCGCAATTGGCACACTATCGAAGCTCCGCTAGAGTTAGCTGCTGCCGTTGCACAGGCTGGCGAATTTGACATTATTCTTATTGATTGCCTTACCCTTTGGATAAACAACCTACTTTATAATGCAGAACAAAACGGAGAATTAATTAACGAACAGGCAATCGCTGCAGAGTGCATTAAATTGGTCGAAACCTGTCGCAAACAGAACCAAACCATCATTTTCGTAAGTAACGAATTGGGGATGGGACTAGTCCCAGCAGATGCAATATCCAGAAGCTATCGTGACTGTTTAGGTCGCTGCAACCAAACCATCGCTACACTTGCCGACGAAGCTATTTTTATGGTTTCCGGCCTTCCACTTATCTTAAAAGAGGCATAGAGATTACTCAAATGGAACTACTTAATAAAACTATCAATGCAATAACAACTCAAGATCAAACCGCACGGACACAGGCAAAAGAACGGCTGGATCAATTAATTATGCCCCACTGGGCACTTGGCAAATTGATGGATGTTGCGCTTGACTTGGCTGGCATTTGCGGCTCGACAAAACCGTCGATCAAACGTAAAACCATCGTCGTTATGGCTGGCGACCATGGGATAACTGAAGCAGGCGTGAGCCTTTTCCCCAAAGAAGTTACCGTCGAAATGATTCGTGGCTTTGTTAATGGTGTTGCCGGAATAAATGTTCTAGCTAAACAAGCTGGTGCCAACGTTAAGATTGTCGATATGGGGGTCGCCGGAGATTTATCGACAATAGAGAATGGCGAAGAAATTATTGATCGAAAAATCGCTGCTGGTACCAATGATTTTTCCACCGGCCCAGCCATGACTCTTCAGCAGGCTATCAGCGCCTTGGAAGCAGGAATAGAAGTAGCTCAAGAACTTGCCTCCAGCACTGACCTGTTTGGTACCGGTGACATGGGTATCGGCAATACATCCCCAAGCAGTGCCATTATTGCAGCTATATGCAAACTACCTATTGCAGACGTTGTCGGACGAGGAACGGGGCTGGACGATGAACAGCTACAAAACAAAATTAAAATTTTGGATCAGGCTCTAAACCACAATAAGCCAGACGCAGACGATCCGCTTGATGTTTTAAGTAAAGTCGGTGGATTTGAAATAGCCGGAATTGCCGGACTTATTTTGGGTGCAGCAGCACTTAAAAAACCGATCATTATCGATGGTTTTATTTCAACTGCTGGAGCATTACTTGCCGGTCGATTGGCCCCGAAAAGTAAAGAGTATATGTTTTCTGCCCATCGTAGTGTTGAAAAAGGGCAAATTGCCGCCCTTGCCGACCTTGGCAAAGATCCACTTCTTGATCTACAGTTTCGCCTTGGTGAAGGGACTGGAGCGGCCGTAGCTATGAACCTCCTTGAAGGTGCCGTTGGCATTTTGACCGAAATGGCAACATTTAGTGAAGCTGCGGTTACAAAACCAAAATGAATCTAAAACCATTGTTTTCCGCATTGCGCTTTCTCACCGTATTACCAATACCTGAATCTTGGTGCGGCGATGGCGACGATTTCGATAACAGCCCCAATTGGTATCCTGCTGTCGGGTTGTTAATTGGGCTGCTGCTAGCGACATTAGATCTTTTATTTTGCTGGTTATTCCCCATA
The DNA here is from genome assembly GCA_016744555.1 of Desulfuromonadaceae bacterium. Classification (GTDB taxonomy): domain Bacteria; phylum Desulfobacterota; class Desulfuromonadia; order Desulfuromonadales; family Geopsychrobacteraceae; genus Desulfuromusa. The sequence goes on along the minus strand of JADGED010000007.1, from coordinate 3,980 downwards.
TCGATTGCCAACATACTACTTCTATTGGCTCTAGTCGCAATTTCTGGAGCACTCCATTTAGATGGCTTGGCCGACAGCGCCGACGCATTTTTTAGCAGCCGGCCAAGAGAACGCATGTTGGAAATAATGAAAGACAGTTGTGCTGGCCCCATGGGTGTTACAGCAATTGTTTTCATTCTACTAGCGAAGTTCGCCGTATTGCTTGCCATCCCGACTAACTGGCGTTGGCAGGTTATCGTCTTAATGCCGCTAGCTGGCCGGTGTACCTTGCCGGTAATCAGTAGTTGGCTTCCCTATGCCCGCGCTACTGGTACCGCAGCATTTACCAACAATAAACCGAGCAACAAACGGTTGTTCATTGCCAGCAGCGTATTAACAGGAGCAGCAGTTTTCATCACCGGCATAATGGCGGGGCTGCTGATTACAGTAACAACCGGTATTATGGTTTGGGTATTAGGACGCTACAGTAACCGTAAAATCGGTGGATTCACCGGCGACACCTTAGGGGCAACCTGTGAACTGATTGAACTGCTACCGCCACTATGTATTATTTTTCTCGCTCATCAGGGGCTAATTTAAATGGCGACAAAACATACACATGGTGGTGATTTGCGCCAAGCTAGTATTGCCAGCGGATTACCCGTTGAGCAGCTGATAGATTTTTCGGCCAACATAAACCCACTTGGGTTTCCTGAATGGTTACGCCCCCTCATCAGTGCTCAAATCAGCAATCTGGCCAACTACCCAGACCCCGAAGCCAGCGAGTTAATTTCGGCACTGGCGGAAACACACCAGATTGCAGCAGAACAAATAATTGTTGGCAATGGCGCTAGCGAACTCCTTTATTTGCTACCACAAGTTCTGCGCCACCAACGATTGTTACTCCCGATACCAAGTTACGCCGACTATGCCGCTGTTGCCGCGGCCCAAGAGATGACAATTGATACATTGCCATTACGGGTCAAAAACGATTTTCAACTCGATATAACAGAGCTTGAGAAAAAACTTACTGCTGACCACTTGGTCATCCTTGGACACCCAAACAACCCAACCGGAAAATTGCTTGATGCACAAGCACTGCTTTCGCTGATTGAGAACCGGCCACAAAATCATTTTATTGTCGATGAATCATTTATCGATTTTACCGACCCGAAAAACTCACTGCGGTGTCAACGTCCGGCTAACTTAATTATCGTCCAATCGCTTACCAAGTCGTGGGCCATTCCGGGATTACGCCTAGGCTATGCGCTGGCAGACGAAAGCATAATCACCGCTTTGCGGCAATTACGTCCCAACTGGTCGGTAAATTCCATTGCACAAGCGGTTGGAATTCGAGCATTACAGGATAACGACTTTCTGCAACAAACCCGTGACTACGTTCACAACCAGCGCCGTGACCTATTTTCCCAGCTCAAAGAGATTAACGGCTTGCAGCCATTTCCTAGCGACGTCAATTTTTTGCTGGTTAAAATAAACCACTCAATAATTACTGCTGCTGCCCTGACACAAAAACTGTTAACCAAAGGGATTGTGATCCGTAATTGTGAAAATTTTTCGGGGCTCAACAAGCAGTATTTTCGGCTTGCCGTACGCACCAGTACTGAACAGATAAAATTACTCGCTGAGCTAAACTCTATTTTTGCCGATAAAACTCCCAAGCTAAAAGCTCCTAAAACTCCAGCGATAATGTTCCAAGGGACCGGTTCAAATGCGGGTAAAAGTGTTCTCACTGCGGCACTATGCCGCATTTTACAGCAAGACGGCGTAACCGTTGCTCCATTTAAAGCGCAAAACATGTCCCTCAATTCTAGCGTCACTTTTCAAGGTGGTGAAATGGGGCGTGCCCAAGTGCTGCAAGCCCAAGCTTGTCGACTCGATGCCGACGTGAGGATGAATCCGGTTTTGCTCAAGCCGTGTAGCGACACCGGTTCGCAAGTAATTGTAAACGGCAAAGTCCTAGAAACAATGCATTTTATGGACTATGCCGAACGCCGCACACAAATATTCACCCAGGTACAGGAGAGCTACGACAGCCTTGCAAGTGAACATCAGGTAATGGTTCTTGAAGGGGCTGGCAGCCCGGCAGAGATAAATCTAAAAGCCCGGGATATTGTCAATATGAACATGGCTCGATATGCCGCTGCGAAGGTTCTACTGGTTGGAGATATCGACCGAGGCGGTGTATTTGCCTCTTTTGTCGGCACCATGGAGCTGCTTAACGAATGGGAACGACAACTGGTCAGCGGTTTTGTTATTAACCGCTTTCGTGGTGATGAGAAACTCCTAGGTGATGCCCTAGACTTAACCACCAAGCACACTGGCAAACCTTTTTTTGGCGTTATCCCCTATCTACAAAACCTTGGACTTCCCGAAGAAGATTCTGTCGATTTCAAAAACGGCCTACTTGATCATGAGCAAAAAAGCGGTAATTGTCTCGACATTGCCTTAATCGATCTACCCCATATCTCCAACTTTACCGATTTTGATGCATTACGGATTGAACCAGATGTAAACCTTCGACGAGTATGTAAAACTGAGGATTTAAAGTACCCAGATGCTATCATTCTACCCGGTAGTAAAAACGTAATCTCCGACTTAAACTATCTGCTTGAATCAGGTTTTGCAGCCGCAATACAACAATTAGCAGCAAGCGGCGTGGAGATTATTGGCATCTGCGGTGGTTATCAGTTATTAGGTAATAAAATTGCCGATCCATATGCAATTGAATCTGGTGGCAAAACCTGCCAAGGCCTAGGATTGTTACCACTAGAAACCACCCTACAGCCCGATAAAATCATGACTCGCTGTACGGGAAAGCATCTACTTTCAAACCATTCGGTTACGGGTTATGAAATCCACCACGGTGTCAGTAATGGCTACAACCTTAAACCGTTAATACGCCGTGAAGATGGTGCAACCATTGGCAGTTGCTGCGCAGAGCAAGAGCATATTTGGGGTACATATTTACATGGAATTTTTGATGCCGACCACTTCCGACGTTGGTTTCTAGACCGGTTACGTTGCCGCAAAGGCTGGCAAGCAATTTGTAAGATACAAGCTCCATATGATTTGGAACCAGCCCTTGACCGTTTGGCTGCCCAAGTTAGATCTTCCCTCAATATGGACAAAATCTACCAGGAATTAAAGCTGTGATTCCACTTGCAATCCAAATACTATTAGCACTGTTCCTCGATTTTCTAATCGGAGATCCCCGCTGGATGCCACATCCAGTCAAAGCAATCGGACGCTTGGCGCTAGCAATCGAGACCCCGCTCCGAAAGCGTTTTCCGCTCAAACTAGCTGGTATTATCGCGGTACTGATAGTGGTATTAACCAGCTATGGAGTAGTTTTAACCAGCTGTAAACTAGCCACGACAATCCACCCACTATGCGGCGATTTAGTTTCCATATTATTTCTTACCACCGGTTTTGCCATGCAAGACTTACGGCAACATGCTCTGGCGGTTTACCGCCCTTTGGCAAACAATGATCTGCCCCAAGCGAGGGTTAATGTAGCAATGTTAGTGGGACGAGACACCGCAACCCTGACCGAAAACGAGATTGCTCGTGCCACAATTGAAAGCGTTGCTGAAAATACCGTTGACGGTGTAACAGCTCCGATGTTCTTTGCCTGCATTGCCGGGGCGCCCGGTGTCATCCTTTACAAAGCAATTAACACCCTTGATTCCACTTACGGCTATAAAAATGAACGCTACCTAGAATTTGGTTGGGCGGCAGCTCGGCTCGATGACTTGGCTAACTTTATTCCGGCGCGCATAAGTGCGCTGCTGGTACCATTAGCAGCTTGGTTGACCAAACAAAACAGCGCACAAGCATGGCACATTTTTAAGCGTGATCGCCACAATCACCCCAGCCCCAATGGTGGACAGATTGAATCTGCATTTGCTGGTAGCTTGAACATCCAACTGGGGGGGGAGATTAGTTATGGTGGAAAACCGTCTTTTCGTCCACTTATGGGA
>JADGED010000079.1 GCA_016744555.1 Desulfuromonadaceae bacterium | reverse complement strand
AACAGTTCGTCTTCGCCGCGAAGCAATCCAGCAATAAAAACAATGACACAAACCACCAATGTGGCAAGAGCAAGATTTCGCCCCACCCGTGCTAACCGTTTTTGCAGTGGCGTTTTGATTTTTTCGGTAGTATCAAGCAGGTGAGCAATCTTGCCCATTTCGGTATTCATCCCCGTGGCAGTAATAAGACCGCTACCACGTCCGTAAGTCACCTGAGTCCCTCGATAAACCATATTCAGGCGATTACTGAGCGATAATTCTGCCTGACGCAACTGCTCAATATTTTTTTCGACCGGAATCGACTCTCCGGTCAAGGCGGCTTCGTCAAGCTTTAAACTGTGTACTTCAATCAAGCGTAAATCAACGGGAACAATAGTTCCGGCTTCAAGCAGCAATAAATCGCCCGGAACCAATTCGCTAGCGGGGATACGTTGTAATTTATGATTACGCTGAACCGTTGCAAAAGGTGCGGCTAGTTGCTTTAATGCCGCCATAGCTTTTTCGGCTCGATATTCCTGAACAAAGCCGATTAAACTATTAAGAAATACGATAACTAAAATAACAACGGTATCGGTAAGCTCACCAATCGCTCCAGAAACCAATGCCGCCAACAACAGCAATACAATCATTGGATCTCGATATTGCCCACCGACCATCTGCCAGACAGAGCGCTTACGTTCTTCCCGCAAACAATTAAATCCGACCTTAGCTAGTCGCTCTGCCGCAACTTTGCACTTCAATCCTGCAGTTGTCGTCTGCAGCTTTTCGACCAATTCTTCGATACTTAACTGGTAGATATCTTTAAAATTCTTACTATTAACAAAGGGTTTTTCCATAATATAAATCTTAGCAGATTGCCCCTAAGTTGAAAAAAAAAAAAAAAAAATAAAAAAATGATTGTAATTTCAAATTCATCATGGTACCTATTCCCTCCGTCGGAGCGTAGCGCAGCCTGGTAGCGCGCTTGGTTTGGGACCAAGATGTCGGAGGTTCGAATCCTCTCGCTCCGACCAAAACAAAAATTACGCTGGCCTTTTTAAGGTCAGCGTTTTTTTGTGTCTGCACGAAGAGTGGATTCAAAGCGAAATGAGCGCCGACCTAATGTCGTACAAGTAGCCAAGAATGGCCACGTCAGCGCCTCCTCTCGCTCCGACCAAAACAAAAAAAGGTAGGGTTTTCATAGCTGGACATCTATTTGTGGCTCCGGCACAGCACTTTATTCTGCTACGAATCCACCTATTCTCCTTACATAATAATTGCCGGTATGCAAATCCTTACTTTAGGCAACAAATCCAACAAAAGAAACTTACGATTCAGATTTTTGTCAGAACAAATGTCTATACTCAATATTAATTTTCAGTTTTCCCAAATAACCATATTGCTTTTCTGCAGCGCCCCTCTTTCCTTCCAGCGATGCAGTGGATTTTAAGAGAACCAAACTCCGGGACTAGTAGGAGGGAAAACCACATGTCAAACTTGAATGCGTTTAAAACGAAGCAAACTAATGACAAATTCATATGGATGAGTATTGGTCAGCAACAATTTCCAACTAACAATCCATATAAAATAACCATGGGACACGAAGAGAATTTCGTTATTAATCTTGTCTCAGGAAGCATTCAAATCCAAAACATTTTAGATCATATAAAAACTCATATCCCTTGTTGGATAGGTGTGCCGGTTGTTTGGGATTTCAGTAACGCTAAGCTTGACAACCTTTCTGCCCATGAATTGGCAAAGCTGCCTCAGCATCTTTCGTTGTTATCGCAGTTAAGAGAAGGTGAAAAAACGGCAGTGGTTGTACTAGGGGATTCTAACTTATGGATGCTGCGTCAATATTGGATCAGCTCTTCAATTAATTCAGCCATAATAGATATGTCTTTTTTTAACACTTTGAATGACGCTAAAGCCTGGGTTTCACACTCATAAAAATACCCAGCAAGCGTCCTAAGCGCACCGGATATCTACATCGAAGAAAAAAAGCCCACGGCATAGTACCGCAGGCTCTTCTTATCCTAAATTGTCTTACCGATTGTACTTAATTATCCTAATAACCGCAGCGTATTCTGTGCCGATTGATTGGCCTGTGCCTGCATTGCCACACCCGATTGTTCCAAAATCTTATTTCTGGTCAGATTAGCTGCCTCTGCTGCCATATCAGCATCGGCAATTCGTGAGTTTGCTGCAGCTGTGTTTTCAACTGAATTGCTCAAATTAGCAATCGTCGATTCAAAACGGTTCTGTACAGCGCCTAGATCCCCTCTTAGCTCTGATACTCGACTGAGAGCTTCGTCAATCCCCTCAAGTGAGAGGTTAGCGCCAGCGACAGAAGAGATATTGAGCTCACTGGTTCCCAGATCTGCTTGCGATGCCCCAGCGATTTCAACATTGATGGTTTCGTTGACGTTAGCACCAACCTGAAAATTCATACCACCTTCGGCCTGGCTGCCATCGAGAAGAGTCTGGCCGTTGAAGCTCGTGGTTGCAGAGATCCGATCTAACTCCGATTGCAATTGGCTAAATTCAGAATTCATCGCCTTACGGTCGCTGTCGTTATAAATACCGTTGCCAGACTGAACCGAGAGTTCACGCATCCGCTGCAATATTTCAGTAGATTCACCTAAAGCACCGTCTGCTGTCTGCGCCATAGAGATACCATCATAAGAGTTACGAATTGCCGTATTCACGCCACGCACCTGAGCATTCAAGCGGTCAGAAATAGCAATTCCTGCAGCATCATCTTTTGCGCTATTGAGTCTTTGGCCGCTAGCCAGTCGCGAAAATGCCTTATTGATTCCGCTTTCGGCCCTGACTAACGATTGTGTCCCGAGAGAATTACCACCTATTGTATTCGCCATTATTTTCCTCCATACACAAAATTTCACGCAATAGTGATGAGTTGGCGGGGTTACATTTTGCCGTCAAATCAATAAACTTATGAGTGTAATTTTACCACCTACGCACTTCAAGTCAATGCAAGCATGAACATAGAAACCTAAGAATAACTACTCCCTCACATCAAAATCAATACAGTAGAAGCAATCGGCATTTAGAACTTACCCATAAAACAAGACAAACCTTAGATTCCTATAGTTCTTCTGCTTCAATACCTTTTTTCGGCAAAACAATATCAAAACGTGTCCCCTCACCTACCTTACTATGCACCTCTATATCGCCATGGTGTTTTTTTATTATTTCGTAACAAATACTAAGACCAAGACCAGTTCCTTGTCCAACATCCTTAGTCGTAAAGAATGGTTCAAAAATACGAGAAATATCCTCTTTGGAAATCCCTTTACCGGAATCGGCGATAGATATCATAATCGCATCGGGCAATTCCTTGGTAGACAGTGTAATTGATCCATGCGTTTCTATTGCTTGATTGGCGTTCATGATCATATTTAAAAACACTTGTCCCAATTCGCATGGATAACAATTTAGCTGCGGTATCTCACCAAACTCTTTCGTAATTTCGGCTTTGTATTTGATCTCATTCCATACCACCTTGACGGCGCTTTCCAAACATTCATTTAGGTCAACTAGTTGTATCTCTTTCTGGTCAACCCGGGAGAATGTTTTTAGGTTTTTCACAATATCAGATACCCGTTCTGCACCTTCTAAGGATTCTTCAATTAGATCTTCGGAGTCACTACTTATATATTTCAATTTCTTCCGTTTTTTAATTTCCTTAACGAAATCTTTATCCTCTTCATCCTTTAAGGCACTACTTATTTCATCTATCGATTCAATTAGGTTTTTCGTATACTTTGAAAGGGTCCGCAAATTGCTGGTAATAAACCCCATTGGGTTGTTGATTTCATGGGCAACTCCAGCGGCTAATTGACCAATGGACGCCATTTTTTCCTGCCTAAGTATTTGCGCCTGAGCTTCCTTAAGTTCAGTGTAGGCTGATTCAAGGTCAACATTTTGCTTTATTAACTCCTGCCGTTGATTTTCCAACCGCGCAGTTTTCTCAAGTACAAGGGCATCAAGATTCTTATTAATTCCAGCTAGAGCTTCAGCATTCCCATTTAGCTCAATTATGTTTTCCTTGGATAAACCAATAACAATAAAGACGAAAGCCCCCCCAAAGCAAAAAATTAAACTAATAAAAATCTGATAAGGGAAATCAAGGTTCAAAAATTGAACAATCCATACGACAGTATAGCCGATAAGGAAAAAGACCATAAATACAGCAAGGGTAAGCCACCGATGAGACTGGCGTTCACTAACAACGCTTGTCGTCCGGTAGGTTTTAACAATGGCAAACACCATAAAAATGGCTCCAATAAATATTAAAGCCAAGCCAGCATAATGAGATAAAGCAGATACTTCATGTATCGTAGTCATTTAATAGTCCTATGTTTTAATCATAAGTCAGCCCCCGCCATGTCAGCCAATAATACAACCATTAATAATTAATTTATTTTCACAATAGAGTCAACGTAAATACACTCAGCCTTTAGTCTGCAATAAAAAGCCCAGGGAAATGAATACAAAATGGCAGAACGAAGTGCTTACATTAGAGCAATCAACAAGACATTTATTAATTTGCTAAATTCGTTAACAATATTTGTTAACGAATAAGTTAGCCAGGCAGCACCACTTCTATCACCTAAAACCTTAAGCATACTGAAGACTTACTATTCAACAGCAAATACTAGCAGGTACCTTTATTACTGGCACAAAACAATTGATCTACATAATTTTACTTCAATTGTGGACAAAACTTAATTATACAGTATCCTATGTTCCTAACCTTACGTTAGTATACCCTTACAAGATATGCGCAATTATCATAAAAGCTTCCTGGAGTCGCAATGAAAGCACTTATAAAATTTTCAATATTCACACTTCTAACCTTATGCTCATCTACATTGCATGCAACAAATGGCGACTCGATGATTGGGCAAGGGGCAAAGTCCCGAGCAATGGGTGGAGTGGGAATTGCGATAAACTTTGGTGCTAATTCCGGGATAGCCAACCCTGCGTTAATTGCCTCTGCTAAGCAGTCTGAAATCACAGGGGCAATAACGTTATTTAATCCCGACGTTAAATATGAGGCAAACGACATGGGGGCGCATTCATCAGGGAATGAGTTAAGTTATATTCCTGAACTTGCCTATATACGTACTATTGGAACAGCCGCCATAGGAATTCAAGCAACCTGCGTAGCAGGAATGGGAGTTGACTATAACGGTCTCCATGGCACTTCAAATGATAATGGTGCACTTAACTTGCAAACGGACTTACGGCTTTTTAAGCTAGCTATTCCAATAGCCGTAAAATTACACCCCAATTTTTCTTTAGGGTTAGCACCTGTATTAGAGGGCGGTTCACTGCAAATTAACTACGTTACTCCTGCTGGAGCATCAGACAATCCAGTATCAACTTCTTACGCTATGGGATATGAAGTTGGTGCAGTTTACGGAGACGACACATTTACATTTGGCATGGTTTATAAGTCAGCGATAGACTTGTCGTATTCAAACAATTTAGCAAATGCAGCTGCTGATTTTGGTTTAGTGATTAGTTCTGGCAACAAACTAACGCAACCTGAAGAGTATGGGATTGGAGCATCGTACAAATACGATAGAAATACTTTTGCAATAGATTACAAGTATGTTTCTCTGGGCGATGCCGATGGCTATAGTAATTTGGGCTGGAAAGATCAAGAGGTATTTGCGCTAGGGTATCAGTATGACTGGGACAAAATTTCACTTAGACTAGGGTTCAACTATGCAGAGTCTCCAATAGTTGAACAAGATGGAAGCACATACCAAGGAGCTGCTACAAACTTCTTTAATTTGGGCGGTTTTCCCGCAATCATTGAGCACCACTATACTGCTGGATTTGGATACCGTTTTAACCGTAAATTGGAATTTAATGGCGCCATAGTCTACGCCCCTGAAGCAAAAAAAGCATATAATATCTCGGCGATGAGCGAGGCGATGGGCTTAGATACCCCAGCTACAGCAATTGTTAGGCACTCTCAAATTGGTTTTACCTTAGCGTTAAACTATAAATTTTTCTAAATTACTATTCTAAACGTACGCAATGAATCAGTTTCCAAAATTACATTTAAGTAGCTATTAGCTCAGGATACACTTAAATGAAACAGGTAAAATTAAACACTCCCCACCGACAACCATGTCATTGTAGTAGACAGGCACTGCTTAGACCCAATACAACAAATCAGATTCCTTACACGAAATCACAAGGAAAATGCCACCCTCCTAAGTAGAATGACTTACCGACCCATAAGCAAAACTAATTATATTCTTGTTTTACAGACGCTCTTTCGTTATAAAGAGCGATCAGTTAAATCTTCAATTACTGGTTCAGAGCGAGGGTTGAAAGTGAATCTCAAATATATATATATTGCCGTAGCCACACTATTGCACTGCAACATCTGTCTTGCTGCTGCGCCAGCAGGATACTATGACGAAACAATTGGAACCTCGGGACAAACACTTAAAACCGCATTACATAAAATTATCGATGGCCATAAAGCTTATCCATACAAATCGGATAACAACAAAAATTGGCACGATGGAATCAATCTTGATGCGTGGGAAGCGTTAACGTATACCGATTCTGCTTGCTCTACTGAAAACCACGATTGTAGACAAGTTCAATTATTTTACCTTGATGAAGCAAGAAGTACCGGTGAGGCATTCTCTTGCTACAGCACCAGGCACGACAGTTGGGATATCGAGCGAGTATGGCCTAAGTCGCGTGGATTCAAAGATGAGTGTCAACACGGCTATTCTGATCTTCACAATTTACGTCCAGTTGATAGAGACATGAACCTTGCCCACTCTAATTTTGGTTTTAATAACGGTGGCACAGTGTTCATGGACAAACACTGCGATCACACCACCTCGGCAACAGGGATTAAAATTGACCGCAGCAATCAGTCCGTTGAACCACCTGATTGCGCTAAGGGACAAGTAGCCCGGATACTATTTTACATGGCAACTCGCTATGAAGCTGACGATGATCATGGTGATGAGAAAATGCCGGACCTATATTTGGTCGATTACAATCAGAAAGTTAAAGAGCCAATGATCGGCGACCTTTGCACCCTCCTTCTTTGGAATAATAAATTTCGACCCACCAACTTTGAATATCGTCGTAATGATAGAATTATGGAGTTACAAGGTAATCGTAACCCCTTTATAGACAATCCAGATTGGGCAAACCTAATTTGGCGAGATCTGTGCCACAAAGATAAAAACCTTATGGCTATAAGAGAAAGTAACGATTAAAGCTTTAACCTATGCTGCCCCATGTTAGGCAGGAGCTCCTGATTCTCTTCGCTAGGCAGGAAACATCTCACTAAATGCGTCCATTGCTTTACTATAACCTTCATTACGGCGTCGAACAAACCATGTTGTCATATGACTGTACTCTTCGGGTACGGTGTGCAACAAATAATCCATTGGCATATTAATTTTCTCTACAACTGAACGTGGTAAGAAACTTACACCCATGCCAGCTGCAATACATCCAAGAATTCCCTCAATTGAACCAAACTCCATTATTTGATAAGAAAGTTTTCCCGACACCCGAAGCCAGTGCTCGAGTTGTGCCCGGTAAGAACAACCAGCCCGAAATACTAGTACTTTAAAATCTGTTAGTTGAGCAATTTCTTTGATGTGAGATGGGGTTACTAGAACCAGCTCCTCGTCAAAAGCTTTTTCAGCGACAAGAAACGGTTGATTGACTTCTCCAGCAACTAAAGCCCCATCAACTTCAAATCGAATCAATCGGCTAATAGATTCCGCCGATGGACCAGTCACCAAATTCAATTCGACGTGAGGATATAAACGATGGTAAGCAGCCAGCATTGTTGGCAGGCGAACTGCAGCGGTAGTTTCCATTGTTCCTATCGTAAGTTTGCCTTGCGGCTCCCCTTGATCAGAAACAGCATCATTTGCCTCCTTAGCAAGGCAAATAATTCGCCTTGCATAATCTAGCAGTACATGCCCAGAAGCCGTTAGCTCAACACCTTTGCTTTTACGATAAAACAAAACAGCACTAAGCTGCGCCTCAAGGTATTTGATGCGAGCAGTCACGTTTGACTGTACATAGTGCAGCTCATTTGCAGCTTTTGAGATACTACTATTCTCAGCTACCGATAAAAATATCTTCAAGTCTCTGATTTCCATACATCACTCCTAGTGATACACATGATCACCATAAATCATTTGAAATAATAACTTATATTCTGCTAACATGTCAAATATGAGACCTAATCTGACAACCAACACACAAACGACAAATAAAGACAGAGAGGCGCTCCACATTCTACTCGGTGGTATCATTGGCTTGATTATCATTATGGGAATTGGACGCTTTGCCTACACGCCGATCCTCCCTCTTATGCAGCGCGATCTGGGCATAAGCAATACCACCGCTGGATGGATCGCCGGACTAAACTACATCGGCTACCTTGCCGGTGCCATTACCTGTTCTGTTGCCCCCAACTTAATCCGTTCAAGAGCTATTGCTGTAGCAGCGTTGATTCTAAGCATTACCACCACAATAGCAATGGGCTGCACCGTTTCGGTATTTTACTGGGGAGCGATACGACTTGTTGCAGGTTTCATCAGTGCAGTTCTTTTTATTATTATCTCTTCCGAAGTTGGCGAAGCTCTTATGCGGCGCGGCTATAGTCACTGGGTCGGGACACTATATGGCGGTGTCGGTACTGGCATTGCGCTAAGTGGACTCGCAATACCTTGGTTAGACAAAGTTGGACAATGGAGTGGTGCTTGGATCGGGATGGGGATTATTGCCACCATTTTAGCTGTAATTGCTGTTGCACTTACAAAGGGGCAAATGGTTACCCCGCTTACAACAAGCTCACAAGACCAACAAAAGTCCAATATCTGGTGCATTTGGCCGTTAATTGTTGCTTATTTTTTTGAAGGTCTCGGTTATATCGTTACCGCAACATTCATCGTTGCCATTGTTGCCGCGACGCCTGGACTAGAAAATTATGCTCCATACAGCTGGGTTACGGTTGGGCTTGCGGCAGTTCCATCGACAATTTTTTGGCCATATTTATCCCGCCACTTTGGCAACAAAAAAACTCTAGCCGCTGCGTATATTATTCAAGCCTTCGGCATTTTCGTTAGTATGCGAGCGGACACAATAAATGAAATAATCTTTGTAGCAATTTCTTTTGGCGGAACATTTATGGGAATCGTCGCTCTGACATTGGCAGAGGGATATTCTCGACTAAAACATGACGGCAAACGTGCGGCAGCAATACTAACTGCAAGCTTTGGTATTGGTCAGATCCTCGGCCCAATCCTTGCTGGTTTTTTGGCTGACTGGCAGGAAGGCTTTGCACTACCTCTGTTGTTAGCGGCTATCTTTGTCATGATTGGAGCAATATTTACCGTAACTGACCGCCACTTTACCCTAAAAAAGGAGCATTAAAATGCCATACGTAAACATCAAGATTACGAAGGAAGGTGCAACCGCAGAGCAAAAAGCCCAATTAATTAAGGGGGCAACCGATTTACTGGTGGAAGTTCTGGGCAAAAATCCAAAGACAACTGTTGTTGTTATTGATGAAGTCGACACTGACAATTGGGGCATCGGCGGAGAAGTAGTTACTCTTCTGCGGCAGGCAGTAAAATAATTACCATCTGCATTAACTAGGCGTCCTAAAAATACCCTCTAGTTTTAAGTAAAATAAATATGCGCTAGCCCATCGGCTGGCGCTTTTTTTGTTATTATTTAACTATAAGTTTTAAATTACCTCCACAGGACTCCGATGATGCCAAGCAAACATCACCTATTTTTCATCTATTTAGCGTTCTGGCTAGCGTTAGCGATTGCCCCGAGTTACCGCGAGGACTGGTTGCTAGAAAACCTCTTGGTATTTATCGGCGTCCCACTGTTGATCTACCTTGATCGCCGCTTTACCTTTTCGCACCTCGCAGCACTATGCTTATTTATTTTCCTCTCACTACATGCCATCGGCTCCCATTATACCTATTCCGAAACGCCACTATTTACTTGGTTAAGTTCAATCTGCCAACTAGAACGTAACCACTTTGACCGCATAGTTCACTTTCTATTTGGATTTTTGCTCTTTGTGTGGTTTTTGCGAGTGTGGCCATTTGGTTGGCAGATCAACCAGGTGATCTGGTGATCCATTGGCGTGGTTATGAAATCAGAACATCATTTGTCGTCGGCCTCGGCGTTACGGCGTTGATT
>JADGED010000078.1 GCA_016744555.1 Desulfuromonadaceae bacterium | reverse complement strand
CAGTGCGATTATCCGTGGCTGCAAAGAGCTGACTGGCGCTCCGGTGATGCCGACTGACCTGCGGGCCAGTGCTTCGCTGATTCTGGCCGGATTGGCGGCTGAAAATACCAGCGAGGTGGCACGGATTTACCACCTCGAGCGTGGTTACGAAAAAATCGAAAAGAAGCTGGCAGCGCTCGGTGCCCGCATCTGGCGTGAACAGGAGTAACTATGAGTGATTGGATTACCTTCGCCTTGCCGAAGGGTAGGATTTTGCAGGATTCGATGGAGCTGTTTGCGAAAATCGGAATTACTTGTGATGAAATGAACGAAAAAAGCCGTAAACTCGTATTTGAAAACAGTGAGCATAAATTTCGCTTTATGGCAGTTCGAGCTACCGATGTGCCAACCTATGTTGAGTACGGTTGTGCCGATATCGGTGTTGTTGGCAAGGATACTTTGTTGGAGCAAGGTAAAGATCTGTACGAGCCTTTAGATCTGAAATTTGGATATTGTCGCCTTGTTGTCGCCGAACCTAAGGCGCTGCAAACTACAGACAATCCTTTGAATTGGTCAAATATTAGGGTCGCAACTAAATATCCTAACGTTACCGAGCGTTACTTTGCCGCTAAAGGGATTCAGGTCGAGTTGATCAAGCTTTATGGGTCTATTGAATTAGCACCTTTGGTTGGTTTGTCGGAGCGAATTGTCGATCTAGTTTCTACTGGCGGTACTTTAAAAGCTAATAATATGGTTGAAGTCGAGACCATCGCTGAAATTACAACCAGGTTAATTGTTAACCGGGCTAGCTTGAAAACTAAGCACAAACGAATAAGTAAAATTATTGATGGCCTCGAGCCATTGATTGGTGATGAAGTTAAAATCTCAATGTAGAAGTTCAAGGTTCAAGGTTCAACCTTGCTCCTTGTTCCTATCTTCTAAAAAGGAACAAGTCAATGATGCAAATACTAAAATTCAGTGACGCCGACTTTGCAACTCAGTTCAAGTTGATTGAGCAGCGTGCCGATGAAGTTCCTGATAATATAGAAGAAACTGTAAAGACGATTATTTCCGATGTGCGTCAGCGTGGCGATTCAGCATTGTTTGAATTAAGCGAAAAATTCGACAATATTGATCTTAATACTTCGAATATTGAAGTAAGTGAAGTTGAAATTGCTACAGCGTTAGCTGCGGTTAGTGCTGAAGCAATGGCGGCATTGCAATTGGCTGCTGATCGGATTGCTACTTATCATGCCAAACAAAAACAAGAAACTTGGATCTCTACCGATGAAGACGATGTTCTCCTTGGACAAATGGTACGCCCATTAGATCGGGTTGGTATTTATGTTCCGGGTGGTAAAGCGGCCTACCCATCTTCGGTATTGATGAATGCTATTCCGGCTAAGGTTGCTGGTGTTGCCGAGGTAATCATGGTGGTGCCAATGCCGGGTGGTGAAGTTAACCCACATGTTTTGGCTGCAGCAAAAATAGCTGGCGTTGATAGAATTTTTAAGCTCGGTGGTGCGCAGGCAGTTGCTGCACTAGCCTATGGAACCGAATCGGTTCCACGGGTAGATAAGATCACCGGGCCGGGTAATATCTATGTAGCTACTGCTAAAAAATTGGTATTTGGGCAGGTTGATATCGACATGATAGCCGGTCCGAGCGAAATTTTGGTGATCAATGATGGTAGCGGCGAGGCAGCCCATATTGCAGCTGATCTTCTTTCCCAGGCTGAGCACGATGAACTTGCATCGTCAGTTCTGGTAACTAGCTCTGAAACTATGGCGGTTGCCGTACAAGCAGAGGTAGAAAAGCAACTACAGCAACTTAGTCGTGAGACCATTGCCCGTCAATCAATTGATAACTTTGGTGCAATTATTATTGCTACCGATCTTGCTGAGGCGATAGATTTCTCTAACCGTATTGCCCCTGAGCACTTGGAGCTCGCAGTAGCTGAGCCATTTGCAATACTGTCTAAAATTCGTCACGCAGGAGCAATTTTTATGGGGCATAGTACCCCAGAAGCTGCTGGCGATTATTTGGCTGGACCAAATCACACCTTACCTACCGGAGGTACTGCCCGGTTCTTTTCGCCGTTATCTTTGGATGACTTTGTAAAGAAATCGAGTATTTTATCGTTTTCACCTGCAGGGTTGCAGCGTTTGGGTAAAGATATTGTCCATATTGCCGAACTTGAAGGTTTGGAAGCTCATGCTAAATCTGTTTCTATACGGTTGAAATAACTATTGTAGGGGCGCTGCTTGCCGCGCCCAATTTGCAATACAAGGCAGGGCGCAGCAAGCAGCGCCCCTACGAAAGTGTGGAGGTCACATGACCCGTTCAGCAACGATAGCTCGTGAAACAAAAGAGACAAATATCTCCATTGAACTTAATCTCGATGGTTCTGGTCAGCACCACATTGAAAGTCCAGTACCATTTTTTAACCATATGTTGTCGGCTGTTGCTCGTCACGGTTTTTTTGACCTGACCGTTAAAGCTACCGGTGATACCGAAATTGATGCTCATCACACAGTTGAAGATCTGGGGATTGTTCTTGGAGAAGCATTTAAGAGCGCTTTAGGCGATAAATCTGGAGTTCGGCGTTTTGGTCGTGAGACCATGCCGATGCATGAAGCACTTGCTTCGGTTATTATCGATTTCTCCGGTCGTCCATTTTTGGTGTTTAACGTCGATTTGCCTAAGACAAAGGTTGGCGACTTTGATACCGAGTTGGTAGAAGAGTTTTTTATCGCTTTTTGTAACCACTCCGGTGCAAATATCCACGTGAATCTTGCTTATGGAGATAACCTGCACCATATTATTGAGGGTATCTTTAAGGCCTTTGGGCGCGCATTAGATGAAGCTACCGGCCTTGACCCACGGATCCAAGGAGTTATGTCTACTAAGGGTTCACTCGAGTAGCATTAAGGGTGAGCATAACGCAGCAGATTGGGCTTTTTCATCTGCCGGAGTAAAAGAAATATGATTAATATTATTGATTATGAAATGGGCAACCTACGCAGCGTTGCTAAGGCATTTGAAAGTCTCGGTTTTGCTGTGCGTGTAAGCGCTGACCCTGCCGATATAGCTAGCGCTGATAAAGTTGTTTTGCCTGGGGTTGGTGCTTTTCGTGATTGTATTGACCAACTGCATACTGGTGATTTTGTCGAACCTTTATTGACTCATGTTGAGGCTGGTAAGCCGTTGTTGGGTATTTGTGTCGGCATGCAGATGTTATTTGATCAAAGTAGTGAATTTGGTCGTCATAGAGGGCTGGGTATTATCCCCGGTAAAGTAGTTCGTTTTCCTGCCGAAATGGTCGAAAATGGTGAGCGCCTCAAAGTACCACACATGGGATGGAACAATCTGCTTATCCAGCAACAATCACCGCTGTTTAAGGATGTTGTAGATGAAAGCTTCGTCTACTTTGTCCACTCATACTACTGTGAAGCTAGTGATAGCAATGATGTTGCTGCTAGTTGTCGTTACGGAGAGGTAGAGTTTTGTGCTTCTGTTTGGCGTGATAATATTATGGCAACCCAATTTCACCCGGAAAAGAGTCAAGACGTTGGGCTGCAAATATTTAAAAATTTTGGTGAGTTGTAGAATTTAAGCGGTTTTAATTTCGAGCAACAGCAGTAAAGTTTAGATAAACGTTACTGCTGTTGTCGTTGGATCAGTGACGTTGCCAATGACTACCGCATCAGGGTAACCAGCAGCGAGTAAATCTGCCAACAATTTTGAGGCATCCGCCTCTGCTACGCCTATCAAGAGCCCCCCTGCTGTTTGTGGATCAAAAAGGATGATCTCCTTTTCTTTGTCACTGCTGGAGAAAATGTACTCCGCATCCATGAATTGTTTGTTGCTGTAGGCACCAGCAGGAATAATCCCCATCTCTGCATACTTTAGCGCACTTTCAATAAATGGAATTTTATCGATTTCAATTGCTATTGATTTTTTTGCCCCAGCAGCCATTTCAAATCCGTGCCCTGCAAGTCCAAACCCAGTTACATCAGTACAAGCAGATACATCGTATTTTTTGAGTAAATCTGCCGCTTTAGCGTTAGATCGCAGCATAATGGTTTCAATCTGGCTGGTCTCTTCTTCTGTTGTTAGCTCACCTTTTAAGGCGGTAGCGACGATACCAATGCCTAGCGGTTTGGTATAAATTAGTAAATCGCCGGACCTAACGGTTGAGTTTCTGTAGAATTTTCCATTGGACACAGTGCCGGTAATCGAAAAGCCTAACTTTACTTCATCATCTTCGACCGTATGACCACCAACTAGGGTACAGTTTGCTTTTCTAAGTTCATCGCAAGCGCCCTGCATCATTTGCTGGATCAGGGTTGTGTCAATGTCGCAGTTGTACATCAAAATTGACATGGCCGTTAGTGGAGTGCCACCCATAGCATAGACATCGCTAAGGGAGTTAAGTGCAGCTATCTGTCCAAATTTATACGGATCGTCGACAACTGGGGTAATGAAGTCGACTGTTTGCACCAGGCTTTTGTCATCATCAATTTTAAAGACACCTGCGTCGTCACTGGTTTCGAATCCTACTACCAAGTTAGAGTCGCGATATACGTTTAAGTCGCCAAGCGTTTCGTGTAGGTCACCCGGACCTATTTTAGCCGCTCAGCCGGCGGCTTTTGCTATATGGGTCAATTTCATGAAATGTTATTCTCCGGCACGAAGTATTGCGCCATTTTATAATCTAATTACTTTATCTGCTTCGAATAAGCGCGTCATTACTCGGTGCGCATCGGTAATTTCACCAACCTTTAGGTCATGTTCAACCTTAAAGAAAGTCAGGCAGGCGCCACAACTTAAAATTTCTACATCTTTGTCGGCTAACAACTGCAGAGCTGCAACCGTATCGTTGTTAATCGTAGATAAGTTGATGGCACTGTTAACCATAATGATTGTTTTCGGCAAGGTGTCCATGTTGATGAGGTTGGCAATGAAGCCATTCATCAACGTTTTACCCAAGCCATTATCGTCGCCGATAGAGTCGGTAGCGATAAACACGACGATGTTTTCAGTGTTGCCATTTGCTGCACCTTGTTGTTTTGCCGGGAGTTCGCAGGGATAGCCAATAGCAATGTCGATGGTAAATACTCCATCCGCTTCGCTAAATTCGGCGGTGTGCCCTTGGCTTTGGGCAAACTTTATAACGTTTTCTTTGGAGGCAAAATTGTCAACCAAGACGGTCAAAATGCCTTCATCAATATTCTCAAGAGCTTTTTTTGTCATTATAACTGGGGTAGGGCAAGGTTTTCCTTGGGCATCTATTTTCACGTTAAACTCCTGACTATAGCTAATGGGATATTATGACGTTAGAATAGTAGAGGTTTATGCGGATTACAAGTCTAATGGCTGAGTATTTTTTTGGTGAATAGCGATAAATGCCATTTACGTGATTGCTCTTGGCAGCAATACTATTTATAGTCAGTAAAATTTTTATCTGAACTGTTAGTTTTGTGACAAAAGGATTTCCAAAATAATGATTATTTTACCCGCTATTGATCTTAAGGATGGCTGCTGTGTGCGTTTGGAGCAGGGGCTGATGGATAAGGATACTATTTACAATGACGACCCCGCTGCACAAGCTCTAATGTGGCAGGAGCAGGGTGGTGAGTATCTTCATATTGTCGATCTTGATGGCGCTTTTGCCGGCACCCCTAAAAATAAAGCAGCTATTGAGGCGATTGTCGCTGCTATTGATATCCCCTCCGAATTAGGTGGTGGTATTCGAGATATGGAAACTATCGAAGCTTACCTAAGTTTAGGAATTGATCGGGTTATTCTGGGGACTATCGCAAAAGAGAACCCGGCCTTGGTTAAAGAAGCTTGCGAAAAGTTTCCAGGTCAAATAGTAGTTGGTATTGATGCCAAAGATGGTTTAGTAGCTGTTCGCGGTTGGGCAGATGTAACCGAAAAAAAAGCCACCGAAATGGCAAAGGAGATGGAAGGCTTCGGAGTTGAAGCTATTATCTATACTGATATCGCTCGTGACGGTATGATGCAGGGACCAAACATTGAAGCGACCAAAGCGCTAGCCGAAGCGATTAATATTCCGGTCATTGCTTCTGGTGGACTTTCAACCTTAGATGATATTAGTCGCTTGATTGCTATTGAAGATTCTGGTGTCACTGGGGTTATCACTGGTAAGGCTATTTATTCTGGTGCGATCGATTTGCGTGCAGCAGTTGCTTTGACAAAGGGTGAAAGTTAATGTTAACCAAACGAATCATCCCATGTCTCGATGTTAAAGATGGTCGGGTTGTCAAAGGGGTTAACTTTGTCGGATTGCGTGATGCCGGAGATCCAGTTGAAGCGGCAGAAGCTTATAGCCAACAAGGTGCCGACGAGCTTACTTTCTTAGATATTACTGCTAGTAGCGATAATCGTGGCATTATTTTAGATGTGGTAGCGCAAACCGCTGAGCGGGTCTTCATGCCTTTGACAGTTGGTGGTGGCGTGCGTGAAATTGCCGATATTCGCAACCTTTTAAATGCCGGTGCTGATAAAGTCTCAATTAACACTGCCGCTGTGCAAAGACCAGAGTTCGTTCGTGAAGCCTCCGAACGTTTTGGTAGTCAGTGTATCGTCGTCGCAATTGATGCTCGCCGAGTCCCGTATTCGCAGCCGTTAGCATGGGAAGTTTACACCCACGGTGGACGCAAGGTTACCTATATTGATGCTGTTACTTGGGCACAACAAATGGAGCGTTTGGGATGTGGTGAAATCCTTCTCACTTCAATGGATTGTGATGGAACCAAGGATGGCTATGATATTGAGCTAACCCGAGCAGTTAGTGATGCCGTTAATATTCCGGTTATAGCTTCGGGTGGGGTCGGAAACTTAGAGCATATTCGCGAAGGTTTGGTTGAAGGTGGCGCAAGTGCTGCATTGGCTGCTTCTATCTTCCACTTTAAAGAATACACTATTGCTGAATGTAAAGAGTATTTACACGAAAATGGTGTTGCGGCACGAATTTGATTAAACGGAGAAAAGAAATGTCCTCAGTAGAACAAACACCAAAGGTTGATCAAGATATTCTTGATGCGGTCTATAAAATCATTTTAGAGCGTAAACAGCTCGGTGATGGTGAGCAGTCGTATGTTAAATCGTTATTTGATAAAGGGCTAGATAAGATTCTCAGTAAGATTGGCGAAGAAGCTACCGAAACTGCTATTGCCGGTAAAGGTGGTGATCGTGAAGAGGTAGTCTATGAGGTTGCCGACCTCCTTTTCCATGTGCTGATTTTACTCGCCGGAGAAAATATACGCTGAACTTGGTCGTCGGTTTGGCATGTCAGGAATCGAAGAAAAAGCGAATCGCTAAAGGAAGGAAGTTATTATGCTTACCATGAAGACCGATAATGTAACGGTAGAAATTGATTTAGATTCCCACTTCTATATAAAGCGTGGTGATGCAGAAACTGATAGTCTGCGGGTGCCATGGAGTGAGTTAGATGAATCTGCTGCCGCTGGATTGCGACAGTTCGCTGAGATGGTTGAGGGAACACTTGAGGCGATGAATCTTCCAGAAAAATAAAGCGCTTATTGATTTTGCAATAAAAATGGGGACACGTATTAATTACGTGTCCCCATTTTGTTTTTCAGTTTAACCGTTACGGCTATTTTTTATGAGTAGCGCGTAACTGTTTCGCTAGATGTTTAATCTCACCTAGGTCTTGGGTCATCATGTTCCAGCCGTACCAGTAAGCGTAGTCTGGGTTGACGTGGAAAAATGCTTGATACGCACGCATCCGATGCTTAAAGAACATTTGTAGTAGTACTTGATCAATGTACGAGAAGCCATCGAGGTTTTCGTCCCATTTAGCTCCATTGGTGTGCATAAGGGCAAGGATGAATGGATAGTTATATGGGTAGCCTTCTGGCTTTACAATGATACCTTCTTTATAAAGGGCAGCTACAGTTTCAATTGCCTCAGCCATCAAACGATCAGCTTTAGTCAAAATCGCATCACCGGCATCAAGTTGCTCTTTAGCGTATGCATAAGAGTGACATTGGCTACAGGTGTCGAGCATCTTGTTGCGCTCTTTTTCCCATGATGCTTGGTCTAAACGGGCCATATCTACGGCTTTAACAGCATCAAAGACAGCTGTAGGCTCACCAGTCTCTGGGTGTAATACACCAAGGGCTTTTAAAATTGTTACCCGGTCAGCAGCAGCTTGAGGATCTTCTGGAAGCGGTAGTCTAACACCAAGGAATCCCCATGCGGTGTGGTTTTCGTGGGTACCGTCTGGAAGGTGACAGGTCTGACAAGTAGGAGCCGCTGCGCTTTCTGGTAAGTCGCCGGCTTTTTTTGCAAAGTAGCGTGCACCGTGCTTTGAGCTTGACCACATTTCCCACTGTGGGTGGTCATAACCCATGTGACATTGTTGGCAAGCTTTAGGGTTGGTTGCCTCTTTTTTGCTGAAAGTGTGGCGGGTATGACACTCGTCACAGGAGTTATTCTGGTAGCGATAGCCTTTTGCAAGCTGATCGGCTTTTTGTTCTTCTGTCTTAATGCCCATATTGTGGCAGCCACCACAACCACGGCCACCTTCAATTAATTCATCTGGGGCCATATGGGTTGCAGGTATAGCATTAAGGACTGTCCAGCCGAAGTTGTGTTTGCCATGACTGAAAGAGGTGTATTGCTCCTCGTGGCAACCTTGACAAACTTGTTCGCTAGGTAAAACTGCTTTTTTGTAGTCATCTGCGCTGGAGTGGGCTTCACCGTGGCAATCGGCACATGAAATGCCATTTTCAGCATGAGCACTTGCTTCCCAGTCCATGACCTGTCCGGGTGAGGTTTTTTTGTGGCAGTCAATACAGGCGTCTTCAGCCATAACGGTCCCAGCAAGAAACAGCATGCAGCATGCTCCTACCAGGAGAGTGAGTACCCTATTAATCATCTTGTACCTCCAATTTTATGGGTAGATAATGCCACCCTGATCGAATATCAGTTATTGCAACATATCTACACCAATTATAAGTGTACAAGTATAGCGTAAACTAGGGATTTTTTTTTGATCTAGATCAAAAACTACAATTTAAATATAACTATTTTTGTTTGTCAGCGGTCAGGTGAAGTCTACAGTGAAAGCAATTGCGCACTGGTCGAAAGCTGTAGCCATTCATGTGGAAGCAGTTTCCACATTGTGGACATCGAACTAAGGCAAGTAAAGCAACTGCAACTATAAGTAGAAGTATCCAGATAATAAAAACTGTGACGATGGCTTGGCCTGCTTGTGGCGCTTGCATTGCCAGCATCATTGATGGGAGGTAGAGCATTATAGTAATCCAGAAAAACCAGCGGCGTTTGCGGATTTTTTTTAAGCCAGATCTTAACTCTTCAGGGTCAGTATCTTCATAATCTGTCATAACATTTCTCCCGCATCTTTATCATTTGTATGGCCAAGTGCAACTGGAAATAAATAAACAGTAATTTAGGTTACTTAGTTTTGCACAAGAGGGCAACTGCTAAACTACTTCTTATTTGTGTATTTTGCGTTAGGTGGGTCCTCTTCAGGGGCTCGCTTGTCAGCGTTTACGTGCAATGCACAATGGAGGCAGCGTCGAAAGGGGAGAAATGTTGGTCCATGAGTGTGGAAACATTCACCACAACGAGGGCAACGTGCAAGACAGGCTAAAGCAACTGTAAAAATGAGAAAAACAATCCAGGTAACAAATACTACCGTAACCCAAGTTTTGTAGTCAGGGGATTCGAGGGCGACCATCATTGCCGGTAGATACGCTAATATGACAAACCATAAATATAAACGTCGTTTACGAATTTTCTTTAAAGCCGGTATGTATTCGGCTGAGTTAGTTTGGGTGTTTTCTGTCATGCTCTACTCAAATGAATGGTTGTTAGATGAGGGGGATACTACCGATTTAGGCTGCAGATATCAACGATTCTTCGGGGCTAGAGGATAATATTCTCTTTAGCATATGGTGCAGATAAATAAAATATTTTAGCTAATAGAAATATATACAAACTGTATATATTTCTAAAACCACTGTTGTTTTAGCTGTTTAGGCTTAGAATGTGTGCCCTTTTTACGTTAAAAGTTCCTGCAACTGTATTTTTGCTTTATACAGCTGGAAATCCTTTCAGTACTGCTACTTCTTTATTTAAATAAAAAATTAACCTGTAAATACAGCGAGTTGAGATTTTTTTATAATATTTTATTTTTCTTGGCACGGACACTGCTATATCTCTGGTCACTAGCAAAACAATAAAGCAATTAAACATACATACGGAGGTCATCATGAAAAACACATTACGGAATACCTTAATCG
>JADGED010000077.1:290-10375 GCA_016744555.1 Desulfuromonadaceae bacterium | reverse complement strand
GCGTCAATCTGTTGCAGGGCAGCACCGCAGAAGATGTAAATGATACAACGCTTTGGAGCACTGAAAGTGGTAGTGGTTTTAGTAGAGAGCCATATAGTTCAGGATGGGCTGGCGCCGCACCAATAGGTGCGGGCAATTATTTCTTTTATGGAACCAGCGGAGATGTCACTGTTAGTCAAACAATAAATGTTCGTGACCTTACGGATAGAATTAATAGTGGTGAAATAGCTTTTGAACTTAGTGGTTACCATGGTGGCTATGGAGATGGTGACACAGTTGATGTGCAAGCGATTTTCATAGATGCCAACGGTGCTGAAGTTGGTACGGCAGCTACGGGGGCTTTCACCTCAGATCAAGAAATGATTACTTTTGATGTGCAGGGTAGTGTTCCGTCAAATACCAGTCAAATACAAATAGCTGTAATTATAGATGGAAGTTCTAGTTGGAGGGATGCTGATGGTTATGTCGATAACCTTTCCTTTGTATTAAATCCAAACATTTCATCGCTTAATCTTATTGCAGAATACCGACTAGATGGATGTGATTTAGAGTCCGGAGTTAATGATACTAGCGGTAATAATTATTCAGGTGCAATCATTGGTGACATTGAATCATCGTTTGATGCAGCTAAATTGTGTCGCGGCGCTTCCTTTAATGGTAATGAAGATTATATCGAGGTTGAAAATTTTCCAAATTTAACCGACTCATTCACCATCACTGCTTGGTTTAAAACTGCTGACCGAACTGAAAGCGGGCAGAGGATTTTTGCAGACGATGAGAATAATTCAGGTGGGTATGCGGTAAGTGTGGGCGATGGTGGCACTGGGAGGGTTCGTTTTTATCATCGTAATCAGCCTAATAGCGGTATTATTGATACCGACGCAGTCGTTGGAAATAATACTTGGTACTTTGTTGCTGCTGTAGCAGATACTGTAGAAGGTAAGCGTCATCTTTATATCTACAGCGAGGATGGAACGCAGCTAGATCATAAAAGCATGGATATTACTGGTGCGCTAGGCACTGATGCAGGAGTTGCTTCCATTGGTGGTGAAACAGATAATGGAGAAACTTCAAACAGGTTTAATGGGGCACTCGACGAGGTTTTGATCTTTGATGGCGCATTAACATCGTCAGAAATAGATGGTATTCGGCAAAATAATATTGAGTTAGGTGCTGGTTATGATGGCTCTGCAAGAATCTGTATGCCTTGTGGTTCATGTTTTGATGACAATTTTGAGCGTAGCAGTTTAGGTAGTAGCTGGGCTATCATCAAGCAGGAAAATTTCACACCGCAAATATCCGCTGGTAGGATGGTTCTCACTGATACGGGTGGTAGCATTGCCAGTGGTGTAAATTTAGAGGGGGCATTCCCCGCTCAAGATAATTATGTGGAAATTGAATTTGATCACTATGCCTATGATGGTAATGGAGCGGATGGAATTGTTTTAGTGTTGTCAGATGCTAGTGTCGATGCCGTTGCCGGGGCCTATGGAGGTTCTTTAGGTTATGCAAACCGTTCCGGTATTGATGGCTTCGCTGGAGGCTGGTTAGGGTTCGGTATTGACGAGTACGGTAACTTCTCGGCGGCAACAGAAGGGCGTAATGGTGGAATTGGCCGTACCTTGGATTCCATTTCGGTGCGCGGTAATGGTACTGGTGAAGCCGGTTATAATTACCTTGCTGGAACAGGCAATTTGTCTCCCGGTATTGACGATACCTCTTCCTCAAACCCCGCTCCCGGTCACAGATATCGTTTTTCGATCGATACCAGAAACAATAAAACCTTAATAAAGGTCGAGCGTGACACTGGCAGTGGTTATGTTGCACATCTTGATTGGGTCGATGTAACCCAAAGTGCTGCGGCACCAGAAAACTTTCAGGTGAGTTTGACCGGGTCAACTGGTGGGGCCAACAATATCCACTCAATCAATAATTTTGTCCTTACTGCAACTGAATGTGGCACCATCGGTGGAGGTATCGACCATTATGAAATTGTTCATGATGGCAACGGCCTTACTTGTGCGGCTGAAACCGTTACTCTTAGAGCATGTGCCAATGTCGATTGCAGTACGGTTTATAGTGGGACGGCGACTATTACTCTAGCCGATATCGGCTGGTTGGATGGAACTACTCAAGCGGTAACTTTTCCTGCCAATGGTGAAGTTTCGTTAAGTCTTAAGCATACAGATGACGAAAACGTTACTTTTGATATCGTCAGTGCTGATCCAGTAGCTATTAATAGTTTAAGTTGTGATAACGGTAATGGCAGTAGTTGTGTAATGACCTTCCATGATAGTGGCTTTTTAATTTCAGTTGCGGATGGCCGTTCGTGTGCAGATTTAAACGGTTCAATTCAAGCTGTACGTATTAATGAAACCACTGAACTCTGTGTCGGTGATGACAGCTTTGCCGGAACAACGCGTGATGTTGGCTTTTGGTTTGATTATGTGAATCCTTCTAGTGGAAGTACGATACCGCAGGTTGATACAGTAGCTCTAACCTCTGCCAGCCCTGGGGAAGATGTAAGTATTAGTTTTGATGATGATGCAACTGGCTCTTTTGCGTTAAATTATGCCGATGCTGGTAGCCTCAACCTGCATGCTCGTTTGCAAGGTGGCGGGGACGAAGCCGGATTGATTATGGTAGGGAGTACTTCTCAAGCGTTTGTCGTTGCACCAGATCATTTCGAAATTAGTAGTATCCTGAATAATGGTGGTAGCAGTGGAACGCCAATAGCTACTGCAGGCGATAATTTTGCCGTTACTGTGCAAGCTGTTTGTGCTGATGGCACTATTACTCCAAATTTTTCCGCCGATACTGTTTTGAGTGCTATTGCTCCGGCAACCGGTACACTTGGCACACTGGGTAACGGTTCGCTTTCTTCTAATGGGTTCAGTTCTGGAGCTTCTAATCCGGCAAATTTGACTTACAGTGAGGTGGGTAATTTTTCTATACAGGGTCAATCTGTAAATTATCTAGGTAGCGGTATGGATATTTCTGGCACTAGTACCTCGGTTGGACGTTTTGTCCCTGCTTATTTTACCTTAACGCCAGGAATACTTACCAATCGTAGCGGACTAAGTTGTAGCCCGGCATCTTCGTTTACCTATATGGATGAAACCTTGAATTTTGATTACGACCTTACGGCGTATAATAGTGCTGGAGTGATAACTACAAATTATGCAGGAAGTTTCGCAAAGTTTGATGGAACCGATTCACAGCCATCACCTATTGTTTATACTATTGGGGCAGCAAATGATGCTGCTGGAACGATTACTAACCTTAGCTCACGGTTAGACCTCCAAATTGCTAGCCAGAATTCAGCATGGGCTAATGGCGTAGGTGGATTCCTTGTCGCCTTGAATGTTGATCGCTTGGCAACCCTAGATGGACCTTATGCTAGTACTCGGTTCGGTGTTTTTGTGCAGGATGGTGATGGAGTTGAGATTGCTTCGCCAAACCTCGATGTTGATGGTGATAGTAGTTTGGATTTAAGCTTGGCTGCTCCGGCAACAATCATTGGCTATGGTCGCTTAAGTTTGCAAAACAGCCACGGTTCTGAACTGCTAGATCTGCCTATGGCAATGCAGGCTGAGTATTGGAGTGGTTCGGCTTTTGTCCCTAATGTTTTCGATAGTTGTAGTCGTTTTTCTGAGTCTGAGTTACGTTTAGATAGTAGTCTAGAAACGGCTATTAATGGTAGTAATCCAATTTTAGTCAAGGGTATATTGAATACCAGTGCTACGATAAATAACCAACCCTTAGGAGCCGGTATGGGCGATCTTGAATTTAGTGCCCCGGGTGCAGGAGGTGATGGTTGGGTGGATGTCGAATTAATGGTGCCAACTTATTTGCAGTTTGATTGGACTGGAGTAGGCAATGTAAACCCTAAAGCTCGTGCAACTTTTGGCATTTATAAAGGGAATAAGCATATTATCTATTTGCGGGAAACTACTTGGCGGTAATATTATGGACTGGATCTGTAGGTGACTAACCATACTGCATCGGAGACGTTGCATGCAACGTGGCACCAAAGTTGAAATAGGAAAGCCCCACCGGAAAACCGGTGGGGCTTTTTGTTACCTATAGTCGAAGCACATTGGATGTGCTTTTTAGTCTTCGCAAAGATCGACTTTGATGTCCCAGCTCTTAATACGCATGGTGCCGTTTTGAGCAAGGTTTTGTTGCATTTTGAATGCACGATCAAACATCTGAGGCTCGTGACCGACGCCACGGGCGATACAATCATTAGTAGCCATCTCAAGGTAGTCATTGAGGATAGGCTGGTACTCAGGGTGACCACACTTTTCGATGATAAGCTTGGCACGCTCTTTAGGAGCAACACCACGCAAGTCAGCTAGACCACGCTCAGTAACCAATACATCAAGATCGTGCTCAGTATGGTCAATATGAGGAGCCTTAGGTACAACACAAGTAATACCATGTGGATCAGTTTTACTTGGACGGGTTGATGGTGAGTGCATAATCTTCAAGAAGCCATTACGTAAGAAGTCACCAGAACCACCAAGACCGTTGATCATCCGGGTACCACCAACTAGAGTTGAGTTTGCATGACCATACATGTCAAATTCAACTGGTGTGTTCATGGCAATACAACCTAGACGACGGATTGGCTCAGGAGCATTGGAAATTGACAGTGGGCGCAATACGCACTTGCCAAAGTACTTGTCCCAGTTTTCGAAGAAACGTGGGAAGCCTGGGTCTTCTGATAGAGATAATGAACAAGCTGAAGCAAAGTTCAATTTACCAGAATCGAAGAAGTCAAGCATGGTGTCCTGAAGAACCTCAGTGTAAACAGAGAGGTTGGTGAAAGGACCATTAGCAAGACCACCAACAACTGCGTTAGCGATAGAACCAACACCAGATTGTAGTGGAAGCAAGTTTTCTGGTAGACGACCCATTTTAACTTCGTGGGCGAAGAATTCCATCAAGTGACCAGCAATAGCGTCAGAAGTGTCATCTTGACCAGCAAATGCACGACCTTTATCACGATGCTTAGACTCTACAATAGCGATAATTTTGTCTGGATCACATGGGACATATGGGGTGCCCATACGAGTATGTGCTTCGGTGATCAAGAATGGCTGACGATTTGGTGGCTTCTGTTGCATGGCGATATCGTGGATACCTTCGAAAGAAGGCTGCCCAGTGTTAACTTCGATGATGATCTTGTCACATAGGTGCAAGGCTTCAGCAACGATACCACAAGAGGTGGTTAGAGCTAGGCCACAATCTTCAGTGATAGCTGATACTTCAACGATACCGATATCGTAACGGCCATTTTCGGTGTAGAAACCGTAGCCAACATCCTGAGCAAAAAGGCCCAAGTGCTTGTCGCCCATACGGATACGACCAGCATTGATACCTTTGGCGATGTTTTTACCGGTTTGGTAAGGCCAGCGACGATCGATCATGTCAAGTGATGCCCAGCGATCCTCAGTTTCGGCTCCAACAGAAGCACCAATGAAGAGGTTGAACTTCATCTTGCCTTGTAGGTTGTTAGCTTCTACGTGATCAGCTAGTGCGATTGGAACTGCTTTTGGGTAACCGGCTGGGGTAAAGCCAGACCATAGAAGGTTCTCTCCACCTTTGAAGTACTGGAGACAATCTTCTGCAGATACCACTTTACTAAGAAGTGATTTGCGGCGTACGCGATCCTGAAGTGTTCCGAACTCGGACATTCTTTACTCCTCCTATTAAAGGACAACGATGCTTAAGCATCAAGTTAATAAGTGCTGTTATAACAGCGCTATGTTTGGTTTATGCTCGTTTGATAAGTTGATGAAATGTACACAATCAACTTTACTTTAAATGTTTACCCAGCGAAATTGTTAAGCTTGATTTAGTGGGAAAATAACAGCGTTTCTTATATAATGTTGATGTTCTGCAAGTCAAGGGAAAACATGGTGCTGTAGTATTAAATTAACATTTCTGGTATCCGGTAAATTGTAGCCAGTATGCTAGTAAAATTAAACTTATAGATGTTGTTATTATTTTTCTCCTGGCAGTTGTCCATGATCTTTTTGAGCCAAATCTAGCTCATTTTTTTCCAACAGCTTATGTGCTTTTTCAAGGAAGTCGCTGTTGGGGAATTCAGTTGCTAATTTATTGTAGATAACAAGAGCTTTGGGCGTATCTTTAACTAGGATATAAGTTTTCCCGAGATAGAAATATGCTTCATCACGGTAAAAGTAGTCTGGGAAAGATTCAAGAATTCCCTCTAGTCGATTAATCGCTGCTTGGTAACGTTTTTTCTTAAGGTAGAATTTGCCAACATAAACTTCATGTTCAGCAAGTCTGGTACGACAGCGTTGAATTTGGTCTTTAGCTTCTTGAACACGGCTGTCATTTGGAAACAGTTCGATTAGTTTTGTAAAGCTGTCGAGAGCCTTTTGGGTGGTAGTTTGGTCACGATCCGGCGTAAGGATTTGCTGGTAGTGACTTAGCCCCATGCGGTAGTAGATTGAAGCTGCGCGCGGATCGTTTGGGTGTTGCTCTAAGAAGTGACTAAAAGCACTAGCTGCTTCATCGTAACGCTTAGCAACGTAGTAAGTTTCAGCAATTTTCAATTCAGCTAGCATACTAAGTTTTGGGGAGTAAAAAGTGTCACGTACTTTCTCCCACGATGCTATAGCATCATCGTATAGTTTGCTTTCAAATTGCTTTTCGCCTTTTTGGAAGTACAGTTCTGCGGTGCTTTGCGGTTTGTCTTTGCTGCCGCTACACGCTGCTAAAAAAAGACAAATTATGACTAGCAGCAAGTGTTTGTGTGGAGGTTTCATCAATGTAGTATTCCTTCTTGTTGTGAATGGGATGAAAAGAAGCTACGGAATATATTGTGATTTGTCAATCGTCTTACTTTGCAGGAAGGTAAAAAGGGGTAATGTTAAATGTAAGTTGTCGATTGACAGCGGTTAAAGTCTGGTTGATAATATTGCGATTTTTAGCGTTTTGGCATTCTTGTTTACGTGCTCACGCTAATAGAGCGAGCATGTAAGCGTAGAATTAAGTATCCTTAGGTTTGGGCATTCGATGCATTTGTTTTATATCGGTTTGTTTGGCGGTTTAGGTTGTGTTGCGCGTTACTTAGCGTCCAGCTGGACTTACCAGTTGCTTGGGCGCAATTTTCCTTATGGAACTTTATTGGTTAATATCGTGGGATCATTCTTGTTGGGAATGTTGCTAACGTTTGGTATTAGGGGCGGCTATTTTAGCCCAGAAGTGCGCTTAGGGATGGCAACAGGGTTTATGGGAGGGTTTACTACATTTTCAACCTTTTCCTATGAAACTCTTAGGTTTTTAGAGGATGGCAGGTTTTGGCAAGCTGGGGCGAATATTGGTTTAAATGTAGTCCTTTGTTTATTGTTTGCTTTTGTTGGTGTCGTTGTTGCTCGACAATTAGCATAAATCGTAAATTTTATAATTTTGGAACTATATTGATATGTTAAAGCGTTTATTGCAGGTCTTTTCCGCTCCTTCTGCGCAAGAAAGCAGTTTGTCAAAAGATAGAATTCCTTTGGCAGCAGCAGTGTTACTGCTTGAGGTTGCCCATGCCGATGGGGAATTTCATCAAGCTGAGCAAGATTTGCTGGGTACCCTTTTGGTCGAAAACTTCGGTGTTGCTGAAGAGTCATTGGTTGAACTGTTGGAACTAGCTACAAGTGCACGTGCAAATAGCCACGATCTGCATCAGTTTACTCGTGAAATAAATATGGCGTTCACTCAGCCCGAGAAAGAGCAGATTATCACCGCAATATGGCAATTAGTCTATGCTGATGATCACCTTGACCACTACGAAGAAGCTCTGATGCGCCAGCTTGGAAGTTTGATAGGACTTTCTCATCGCCAATTAATTGCGGCTAAACTGCTTGTAGCAAAATCTTGAAACCGTCACTGACTAAAGTAGTGCAATGGGGTCAACAGCTTTTGTCCGAGGTAGTTCAAGCTGGTGACCTTGTGGTTGACCTTACTGTAGGTACTGGGAAGGACACCCTTTTTTTATATGATCTTGTTGGTTCTGGAGGGCAAATTGTCGGTGTAGATGTGCAGTCTCAAGCGTTAGTCGCTGCGCAAAAACGCCTTGCTGCTGCCGGAGGTAAGGTGCGAATGCAGTTGACCGAGGTTGAGCCTCCAGTTATTGGTGCAGGGATTGACTTGCTGCAGATTAGTCATGCTGAAATTTCGGCATACGTTCCAGCGCCAGCGCAGGCGATTATTGCTAACCTTGGTTATCTTCCCGGTGGCGATAAGGCGCTGGTAACGCAACCTGAAACGACTTTGCACGCACTAATTCAAGCCTGCTCGTTGTTGGCTGTTGGTGGGCGTTTGGTTGTTGTTGTATATCCAGGACATCCCGGTGGGGAGGAGGAGGGAAGGGTAGTGTCGGATTATTTTACTCAATTATGCGATGTCGCGTTTCAGGTGATTCACTTGCAGGTCTGTAATCGGCCTCAAGCACCTTTTTTGTTTGTGGCAGAAAAACTAAAGGGGGCAAATAAGTGAAAATAAGGTTAGCTATCTTTGGACTGGTTGGATGTTTGCTTCTGCTTGCCTCTTGGCCAGCTCTCGCCGCCAATGGTGGAATTGATGTTGAACCTAGTGTCTATTTGGCTGCTGCTGACACCGATCACGACTCTTTTGCCGATGATTTTGACGCAGATTTTGGTGATTTTAATAGTGAGTCTACTGTTTCGCAACGTAATGAGAGGTTGATTGCTGACCCCCTTCAGCCTTTAAATCGAGGGGTTTTTTGGCTCAATGATAAATTGTATTTTTATGCCTTTAAGCCGATTGCAAAAGGTTATAGATTTGTAGTTCCTCGGCCAGCGCGGGTTTCGGTAGGTAATTTTTTTTCCAACCTTGCGACCCCTATTCGGGCTGGAAATGCTTTGTTGCAATTTAAATTTCGCGACTTTGGCACTGAAAGTTATCGCTTTGTGGTTAATACTACTATCGGTGTTGTTGGTTTGTTCGATCCTGCAGATTCCTATTTAGGGGTAAAGAAGGTTACTGAAGATTTTGGTCAAACATTGGGTCATTATCGTGTTGGGCACGGTTTTTACTTAGTGTTGCCGATAGTTGGACCATCAAGCTTACGGGATGCTGGCGGCGTCTTTGTCGACTCTTATCTTGACCCTCTGCGTTACGCAAACATTAAGTCGATTGAGTATACCGGAATTAAATTATTTGATGCCGAAAATCGTCTCTCGCTCGATCGTGATACTTATGAGGGTATCGTACGCGATGCTATTGACCCATATTTGTTTATCCGTGCAGCTTATGCACAACGTCGTGCGGCTCAAATAGGTGACGACACCTTTAATATTAATTTATTTGAGGGGCCGCTGTTTGATAGTGAATTTTATAACCCTTTTAACTGGTTAGGGACCTTGTTATGAAAAAGTTGTTACTAGGTAGTTTTTTGTTGTTACTAATCATTGCTCCTGCTTTTGCTGTAGCAGAGCTAAATGAAGCTCAAAAAGTTACACCACAAGCTCAAGTGAAAATGATGGTAGATTCAATTCTAGATGTTTTGCGACAACCTGAACTCGGTGGTTTAGAAAAAAAAGAGCTAGTTAGTGGGATGATGCAAGAATTTTTAAATGTTGAATCTATGTCTCGTAGAACTCTTGCCAGCCACTGGCAAGAGGCTTCGGTGGAGCAACAACAGCGTTTTTCTGATTTGTTTGTAAAAATTTTAGAAGGTACTTACTTGAACCGGATTGGTGATTACTCCGGTGGAAATGTTGAATATCTCAAACAGCGGGTTAAGGGGGATCAGGCGATTATCGAAACCTTGATTGTTGCTGAAGAACTTGAAATTCCTGTAGACTATATGATGATCTATGTTGATAATACTTGGCAGGTTTTTGATTTAGTAATCGAGGGGGTTAGTTTAGTTCGCAATTATCGCTCTAGTTATGGTGAGATTATCCGCCGCGATGGGTATGATGGTCTGTTGACTTTGATGGCAGAAAAAGTAGAAGCGATGAATGTAGTTGAATAGCTGGCGCTTTATCTCTTTCTTTTCCTGTTGCTGTGAATATATTGCCTAACTGTTACGC
>JADGED010000077.1:0-280 GCA_016744555.1 Desulfuromonadaceae bacterium | reverse complement strand
TTCGTTTGTTTTTAAAAGTTCCTGTTTGGCCAATAAAAAGCCCCCTGACGTGTGATATGACAGGGGGCTTTTTGTTGGCTAATATCGTTGTAGCTTTGGAAATGATTGGTTAGAACTTCCCAAATTCATCATCGTCAAGCTTAATTTGTTGTGGCTTCATTGTCGGAGAAGAACTACTAACTCCTCCCCAATCTCCACTCGCTGGTTGCGGCGCCGCGGTAACTGGTCTCGATGGTGCTGAAGGGGCTGTGTATGCGGGGCGATTTAGTTGAGGCTGCGC